>JAGOEY010000151.1:0-1413 GCA_017997515.1 Burkholderiaceae bacterium
GTGCACAACTTTGTGCTGACCCAGTACCTGGGCGCACCCGCCATCGAGTTCCAGCCGGTGTATGACGAAGCCATGCGCCACGCCGAGCTGCTCAAACCCATGATTGCCGACGTGTCGCGTGAGCTCAACGAAGCCCACCGCGACGGTGCCAACCTGCTGTTTGAAGGCGCACAAGGCACCTTGCTTGACGTGGACCACGGCACATACCCCTATGTCACGTCCAGCAACTGCGTGGCGGGCAACGCTGCTGCAGGCGCGGGCGTGGGCCCCGGCATGCTGCACTACATCCTGGGTATCACCAAGGCCTACTGCACCCGTGTCGGTGGTGGCCCGTTCCCGACGGAACTTGACTGGGAAGTGCCTGGCACCCCCGGTTACCACATGAGCACGGTGGGCGCTGAAAAGGGCGTGACCACCGGGCGCAGCCGCCGTTGTGGCTGGTTTGATGCGGCCTTGCTCAAACGTTCGGCGCAGGTGAACGGCCTGACCGGTCTGTGTATCACCAAGCTGGACGTGCTGGACGGTCTGACCGAACTCAAGCTGTGCACCGGCTACGAGCTGGATGGCGAAATTGTCGACATCCTGCCCATGGGAGCCGACGAGATCGAACGTTGCAAACCCATCTACGAAACCATGGAAGGCTGGACCGACTCCACCGTGGGTGTTACCGACTACGACAAGCTGCCCATCAATGCCCGCCTGTACCTGCAGCGCATTGCACACGTGACGGGTGTGCCGATCGACATGATTTCCACCAGCCCCGACCGTGACCACACGATCATGCAGCGCCACCCGTTTTTGGGCTGATGCCCTGCGGGCACCATATTTACATGTCAAATAGGCCTCTAGCGCCCGCTGGCTGTGCGCAGGCAGCTATTAATTCAGGAGTAACCCCATGCTGACCGAAGACGGAAAACACCTGTACGTGAGCTACGACGAGTACCACAACCTCATCGAAAAGCTGGCCATCAAGGTGCACCAGTCGGGGTGGGAATTCGACAACATCCTGTGCCTGGCGCGGGGGGGCATGCGCCCGGGCGACATGCTGAGCCGCATCTTCAACAAGCCGCTGGCCATCATGTCCACCAGCTCCTACCGCTCCGACGGCGGCACGGTGCAGGGCAACCTCGACATTGCGCGTTTTATCACCACCCCCAAGGGTGAAATCGCGGGCCGCGTACTGCTGGTGGATGACCTGGCCGACTCGGGCCACACGCTGAACGCCGTCATCAAGATGCTGAAGACCAACTACCAGCCCATCACCGAGCTGCGCAGTGCGGTCATCTGGACCAAGGCCGTGTCCACCTTCACGGCCGACTATTCGGTGGAGTTTCTCGCCACCAACCCGTGGATTCACCAGCCCTTCGAGGGCTACGACACCATGGGCCCCGAGAAGCTGCTCGAAAAGTGGAA
>JAGOEY010000151.1:1513-5087 GCA_017997515.1 Burkholderiaceae bacterium
TCAGATGTGGTATTCGGTGTCTTGCTGGTTCAGCATCTGCAAGGCTGCCAGCGCTTCCAGATCGGTGCGGTACAGGTGCAGTGTGGGGGAGGGGGACAGTTCCCCTGCCCGCCGCAACATGTGGTCCACAGGGAGCTTGAGCCCGCTGACATGCAGCGTGGCACCGCGCTCACGCAGGAACTGGTGGATCTTGCCGAAGGTTTCCACCCCCGTCACATCCATGCGGTTGATGGGCTGGGCAAACAGGCACACGTGTTTGACCGCCGGGTTCCGTGCCATATGGTCCACCACCGCCCGCTCCAACGCGCTGGCCGAGGCAAAGTCCAGTTCCGCATCCATACGCAGTGCATAAAGCTGGGGTGCCAGCGGTGGCAGATGCCAGAGGTGGCGGTCGCGCAGGCTGCCGTCGGGGTGTAAGCCCACTTCAATGATGCGCGGGTGCAGCCGCTGGTACAAAAAGTGGCTCAGGCTGATCAGCAACCCTGCCAACACGCCCCAGTACAGGCGCGGAGCGGTTGCCAGTGTCAACACAAAAGTGGCACCACCGGTCAAGGCTTCTACCCGTGACACACGCCACAAACGCAGCAGGACCTGCGGGCGCACCAAGCTGACCACGGCAGCAATCACCACAGCTGCCAGCACCGCCTGCGGCACATGGTGCAGCGCCGGGGTCAGCCACAGCAACACCACCAGCACCACCAGCGTGGCAAACAACGAGGCCCAGCCGGTGCGGGCGCCCGCGTACAGATTGATGGCGGAGCGTGAAAACGAGGCACTGGTCGGAAACGCACCGCTGAAGCCCGATGCCATCTTGGCCAAGCCCTGGCCAATCAAGTCCTGGTTTTCATTCCACTGCGTGCCGCCGCGCTGGTTCTCGACCTTGGCACTGGATGCAGTCTCCAGAAAACTCATCAAGGTGATCACCATCGCAGGCAACAGCAGCTGGCTGAAGGTAGACCACGGCAGCATCTGCGGCATATAAAAGGCAGGCAACCCGGCGGGGAGGGTGCCCACCACGGCTCCACCGTCGGCTTCAAACCCCATCCATGCACTGAGTGCGGCGCTGCCCGCCACCAGCACAAAGGTCATCGGGAAATGGGGCCACCAGCGCCGCGAAAACACCAGCAATACCAGGCTGCCCACGCCAAACGCCGCGCTGGCCAGGTGAAACTGCGGCTGCTCCAGCACACTGCCCAGCGGCCCGCTCAGGCCTGTGAATGCGGGTATTTGTGACAACAGAATCAGGATGGCTGCCGCCTGGGTGAACCCCGCCATCACCGGTGAACTCACCAGGTTCAGCAGCCAGCCAAAACGCCCCAACCCCAGCAGCAGTTGCAGCGCCCCGGACATCAGCGCCAGCCACACCGCCAGGCTCACCCACTGTGCACTGCCGGGCTCGGCCAGGCCGACCAGGGACGCGCCAATAAACAGGCTGGTCAGCGCCGTGGGCCCAACCCCGAGGCGGGTGGATGAACTCCACAGCACCGCCACCAACGCCGGCAGCAGGGACGCGTAAATGCCCGTTACCAGCGGCATACCCGCCACCTGGGCGTAAGCCACAGCCTGGGGCACCAGCATCAGGCCGACGGTCAGGCCCGCCCACAGTTCGTTGCGCAGGGTTTCGCGGCTGGGGCGAGGCCAGGCCAGGAAGGGGAAAAAGCGGTGAAGTGGGCTGCGCATGGCAGTGGCAAAGAACGGGTAAAGGAATCGATGACCGTACCACACCATGCACCGTGTCGGACGGCCGCGCAGGCCCGGTGCGCCGTTTGTCCTACACGCTTATCGGTGCTTGCTGACCCGCTGCAAACAGGCCCGCATCTACAGTTCATCCATGGCAGTTGAACAGCAACAAGCCATACACCACAAGCCGTTAACCAACCGAAAGGAAGCAGTATGAACAAGGATCAAGTTGAAGGCCGCGTTGACCAGGTCAAGGGCAAGATCAAGGAAGTTGCTGGCAAGGTCACGGGCAACGAATCCCTTCGCCAAGAAGGTGTTGTGGACCAGGTGTCCGGCAAAACCCAGGCCACCTACGGTGACGTGAAAGAAAACGTCAAGGACACCGTGAAAGACGCGGCTGACAAGCTGTAAAACGTACTGAACAAGCCACGCTAAAAGGCCGGTCATCTGAAGCTGCAAATGCTTGCACTGCATGCAGCTTCAGACAACTCAATACATGGAGATAAACATGTCAAACAAAAACCACAACACCCCACCGCCATCGATCCGTATGCGCGCGTTGACGGTGTTGTCTATCTCGGCGCTGGCGCTGGGCTTGGCCGCGTGTGACAAGCCCGCCACTGAAAAGGTCAACGACCAGTCCACCATCGGCCAAAAGCTCGACGCCGCCGTGGCAAAAACCGAACAGGCTGCCGCCGAAGCCAAGACAGACGCGGCCCAAGCCCTGGACCAGGCCAAAAACAAGATGGACGCCGAAATGCCCAAGGTGCAGGCCTCTGTCGAAAACGCAGGTGCCAAAGCCATGGGGGTTGTGGACGACACCACCATCACCGCACAGGTGTCGGCTGGTTTGGTGAAGGACCCTGACCTCAGTGCCATCAAGATTGACGTGGATACCAAGGCCGGTGTGGTCACCCTCAGCGGCACTGCCCCCACCACCATGGCCAAAGAACGTGCCACCGATATTGCCAAGGGCATACAGGGTGTATCCACGGTCAACAACAATCTGATGGTCAAGGCGGGTTAAGCGTGTATTTGCGGGCCATTCGCTGGCCGATTTAACATCGGCGCATGAATTCCCCGCTGACCACCCTGATCCACTACCCGTACACACCACCCGACGGTTTTGAAGCACCCCAACCGGGTGTCTTCAAGGCCTCGACCGTCATATTTCCAAACACGGCCGCCATGCGGTCGCGCAACTGGAAAAACAAGACGGGCTACACCTACGGCCTGCACGGCACACCCACCACCTTCCTGCTGGAAGAGCGCCTGAATGCGCTGGAAGGCGGCACACAATGCCTTCTGGTGCCCAGTGGTCTGGCGGCCATCGCCAATGTCAGTCTGGCGCTGCTGAAGACGGGTGACGAGGTGCTGATTCCGGACAACGCCTACGGCCCGAACAAAACCCTGACCGAAGGTGATTTGGCCGCCTACGGCATCACCCACCAGCTGTACGACCCCATGCGCCCGGACGATCTGGCCCGCAAGATCAGTCCCAAAACCCGCCTCGTTTGGCTGGAGGTACCAGGTTCCGTCACGCTGGAATTTGCCGATTTGCCCACCCTGGCGCGTATCTGCCGCGACAAAGGGGTGCTTACCGCACTCGACAACACCTGGGGCGCAGGCCTGGCTTTTTGTGCATTCGATTTTGACAAGGGCCAAGGTGTGGACGTGTCAGTACAGGCGCTCACCAAATACCCGAGTGGCGGCGGTGATGTGCTGATGGGCAGCATCATCACCCGCAACCAGGCGCTGCATGACCGCATCAAACTCACCCATATGCGCATGGGCTTCGGTGTGGGGGGCAATGACACCGAAACCGTACTGCGCTCCCTGCCCAGCATCGACTTGCGTTACCGCGCCCACGATGCAGGTGCCCGCACCTTGGCGC
>JAGOEY010000150.1:0-1390 GCA_017997515.1 Burkholderiaceae bacterium
TGTGTGTGTAAGCTGCCCGATGCCATCAGCTTCGAGACCGGCGCGGCCATGATGCTCAAGGGCCTGACCGCGCAGTACCTTTTGAAGAAAACCCGCCCGGTCGAGGGCCTGGAGCCAGGCGACTTTGTGCTGTTCCACGCCGCAGCCGGTGGTGTGGGCCTGATCGCTTGCCAGTGGGCCAAGGCGCTGGGCCTGCAGCTCATCGGCACGGCAGGGTCGGACGCCAAATGCCAGCTGGCGCTGGCCAATGGCGCGGCGCATGCCATCAACTATCAGCAAGAAGACTTTGCCGCGCGGGTGAAAGAGATCACCGGCGGCAAGGGTGTGAAGGTGGTGTACGACTCGGTCGGCAAGGACACTTGGGACAAGTCGCTCGACTGCCTGCGCCCCTTCGGCCTGATGGCGAGTTTTGGCAACGCATCGGGCCCGGTGGCACCGTTTGCCCCCGGCTCCCTGGGCGCGAAGGGCTCGCTCTACGTCACACGCCAGACCCTGTTCACCCACATCGCCACCCGCGAGTCCACCCAGGCCATGGCCGATGATTTGTTCGAGGTGGTGGCCAGCGGCAAGGTCAAGATCCACATTGCGCAGCAGTACCCGCTGGCGCAGGTGCAGCAGGCGCACCGCGACCTGGAAGCCCGCAAGACCACGGGTTGCACCATCCTGACCCTGCCGTGACACCCGCACCGTCCTGGCTGGCAGCGGCCCGCCTTGCAGCCCAGCAGCCGCCGCTGCGGGTGCGCTGGCCGCTGTGGGTGGCGGGCCAGGTGGTGGGGTCGGTAGAGCCCCATGTTTTGAATGAAATGGGCCTCCAGCGCACAGTGGATGAGCGCTATGCGCTATCAAATCAGGAGTTTAAGGGTGCACCTGCCTGGGTACTGGATACACCACCGGACGGCACCACTGCCGCGCTGAATGCGCTGGCCGATGCCCTGCGCGCCCGGGGTGTGTGCGGCCCCTGGCGCAACGAGCAGTTGCGGGTGCTGAACCGCGCCGGTGAACCTGTAGGCACCATCGAGCGGGGAGCCGTGCGGGTGCTGGGCCTGGCCACCCAGGCGGTGCACCTGGTCGGCCATACGGGTGATGGCCACCTGTGGGTGCAGCAGCGTGCCTTCAACAAACCCAACAACCCCGGCCAGTGGGACACGCTGATGGGGGGCATGGTGTCCGCCGCCGACACCCTGCAGCAGGCACTAACGCGTGAAACCTGGGAAGAAGCGGGGCTGCAGGTGCACACCCTGCAAACGGTGGCCCACGGTGGCCATCTGGATTTTGCCCGCCCGGCGGACGAGGCCGGTGGCGCGGGCTACATGGTGGAGCGCATCGACTGGTTTCACGCCACCGTGCCCGACGGCATGGTGCCGGTGAACCAGGACGGTGAAGTGGCGCG
>JAGOEY010000150.1:1490-5087 GCA_017997515.1 Burkholderiaceae bacterium
GGTGCCAGCGCCCCGGCCGACTCCAGGATCGGGTAGGCGATCGAACAGATGTGCGAGTTGATGCGCTTCAGGTCGTGGATCAAGTCAATGTGCAAGGAGCTGGTTTCGATACTCTGCTGCGTGTTGTCCGACAGGCGCACCAGGTGGGTGTCGTTATAGGCCCGTTCCAGGTCACGGAAGCGGGCTTTTTCTTCGAGCAGCTTTTGCGCGTCGCGCACATTGCCGTTCAAAAACACACTCATGCCCAGGCGCAGGTTGTCCACCAGGCGCTCGTGGAGTTCGATGATTTCGGCCATACCGGCGTCCGAGAAATTGCGGCCCTTCTTGATCTTCTTGTCTTCGATGTCGATCAGGATACGTTCGATGCTGTCGCCAATCTGCTCCATGTTGATGGTGAAGCTGATGATGTCGGCCCAGCGCCGCGCCTCCACCTCACCCAGCGCCTCGCGCGAGATTTTGGTCAGGTAGTACTTGATGGCCGAGTACAACTCGTCCACCGTGTCGTCCATCTTGCGCAGCTCCTTGGCCAGCCCGATGTCGTTGGTGCGGATCACCGTCAACATGCCCAGCATCATGGTCTCCACCACGTCGGCCTGGTGCAGCGCCTCGCGCGCAGCGCATGAGATGGCCAGCGACGGTGTGGACAGCGCAGACGGGTCCAGGTGGCGCGGGCGCAGTGCCGCACCGGCGGTGGGCTGGGGTTTGGGCAGCAGCCGCTGCACCAGCCGCGCCACCCAGTGGGTCAGGCCGATAAAACCAATACTGATGACGATGTTGAACGCCAGGTGGAACAGCACCACGTTCTGCGTGTCGTCGGGCAGCAGCGGGCGCACATGGCGCAGCCACTGGCCCATGAACGGGGCCACCAGCGCCACCCCCAGCATCTTGAACATCAGGTTGCCCACGGTGACCTGGCGCACCTCCATGGTCGACTTGGCGGTGGTGATGACGGCCAGCAGCCCGCTGCCCAGGTTGGCGCCCAGCACCAGGCCCAGCGCCACGTCCAGCGGCACCACGTTGGCGCTGGCCATGGCGGCCACCAGCAGCACGATGGCCAGGCTGGAATAGGCCACGATGGCCAGCACCGCACCCACCGTAATCTCCAGCAGGATGTCGCTGTTGAGTGACACCAGCACCGCCTTCATGGCGGGGGACGACAGCAGCGGGCCGGTGGCCTCCACCACCATCTGCAGCGCGAGCAGCATCAGCCCCAGGCCAATCAGCACCCGGCCCACACGCCCGGACGTACTCGCCTGCCGTGAGATGAACAGCACCACCCCGACAAAAATCAGCAGCGGCGACAGCCACGACAGGTCGATGGAAAACAGCACCGCCATCACCGCTGTGCCAATGTCGGCCCCCCGCATCACTGCCAGCGCCGCGGGCAGCGTGATCAGCCCCTGGCCCACAAACGACGAGGTCATCAGCGAGGTCGCCGTGCTGGACTGCACCAGCGCCGTGACCCCGATGCCTGAGAGTGCAGCGGTGAAGCGGTTGCCCATGCTGCGCGCAATGATCTGGCGCAGGTTGGCACCAAACACCCGCAGCACCCCCGTGCGCACGAGGTGGGTGCCCCACACCAGCAAGGCGACGGCGGACACCAGGTTCAGTAAATGCTTCATCGGGCAGCGTATGAGGGCATCATTTGCGGCCCCGGCGCACGCGCAGGATCTCGTCCAGGATCAAACAAACTGCACCAATCGTGATGGCCGCGTCGGCGATGTTGAAGGCCGGGAAGTGCCAGCCCCGGATGTGGAAGTCCAGAAAGTCCACCACGTAGCCGTGCATCATGCGGTCCACCACGTTGCCCACGGCACCGCCCAAGATACAGGCCAGCGCAAACGCAAACAGCTTTTGTTCCGAATGCCCCCGCAGCAGCGTGACGATAAAGATGGCCGCACCCACACCAATGGCGGTGAAGAACCAGCGTTGCCAGCCCGACGACTGGGCCAGGAACGAAAACGCCGCACCCGTGTTGTGCACCCGCACCACGTTGAAGAAGCTGGTGACGTAGGTGGAGTCCCCCAGCTGGTAGTAACCCAGGATCAGCGTCTTGGTGAACTGGTCGGCCAGGAAAATGATGAACGCCAGCGCCAGCCAGGGCCACATGCTGGCCCGGCCGCCGGATTTTTTGCCCGAAGCCGCCGCCATTTAGGCCACCGTCCGGGTTTCGCCGGTGCCATACAGATTGCTCGTACAGCGGCCGCAGATGGTGGGGTGCGCCGGGTCTGCGCCCACATCATCTCGGTAGTGCCAGCAGCGCTCACATTTCACGTCAGAACTGGTCTTGGCGCTTATCTGCAGGGCGTCACCAGCTATTAAATCCATAGCGGAGGTGATAAACACAAAGCGCAGGTCGTCGCCCAGGCTGGCCAGCAGCGCGTGGTCGTCCGCCGCCACCGTCAGGTCCACATTGGCCTGCAGGGACGAGCCCACCAAGCCGCCGGCGCGTAACACTTCGATGTCCTTGTTCACCGCGTCGCGGATCTCGCGGATGCGTGACCACTTGGCCAGCAGCGCGTCGTCGGGTGCGGCCAGCGTGCTGTAGGTTTCCTGGAAGATGGTTTCGCTGTCGCCAAAAATCTTCCACGCCTCTTCGGCGGTGAAGCTCAGGAACGGGGCCATCCAGCGCAGCATGGCGTGGGTGATCTGGTGCAGGGCGGTCTGGGCGCTGCGGCGGGCCAGCGACTTGGGCGCGGTGGTGTAGAGCCGGTCTTTGAGCACGTCGAGGTAGAACGCACCCAGGTCTTCCGAGCAGTACAGCTGCAGCTTGGCCACCACCGGGTGGAATTCATACACCTCGAAATGGGCCAGCACCTCGGCCTGGAACTGCGCGGCGCGGCTCAGTGCGTAGCGGTCGATTTCCAGCAACTGGTCGGCGGGCACCGTGTCGGTGGCCGGGTCGAAGTCGCTGATGTTGGCCAGCAAAAACTTGAGCGTGTTGCGGATGCGGCGGTAGGTG
The DNA here is from genome assembly GCA_017997515.1 of Burkholderiaceae bacterium. The sequence goes on from JAGOEY010000150.1 coordinate 4,453, forward strand.
TCCACCACCCGCGCCAGGATCTTGTCGTCACCGGCGATGTCGCCCGAATAGTCACTTGCGGCCACCCACAGGCGGATGATTTCCGCGCCCAGCTTTTCACTGGTGACCTGCGGGTCCACGCCGTTTTTCATCGACTTGCTCATCTTGCGGCCCTGCGCATCGACGGTGAAGCCGTGCGTCAGCAGACCTTTGTACGGCGCGTGGTCGTACATGGCGCAGGCGGTCAGCAGCGAGCTGTGGAACCAGCCGCGGTGCTGGTCGTGGCCTTCAAGGTACAGGTCGGCAGGCCAGGTCGATTGTGCGGCGTGGCTGCGTTGAAGCACGGTGTAGTGGGTGGTGCCGGAGTCGAACCACACGTCCAGGATGTCGTTGCTCTTGGTGTAGAACGCGGCGTCCGCGCCAATCAGCGACTCGGGTGTAGCCTTGCTCCAGGCCTCGATGCCGCCTGCCGCCACCATTTCAGCGGCGGTGTCCATCAGCTCCATCGTGCGGGGGTGTAATTCACCCGTGGCGGTGTGGATGAAGAAGGGCAGCGGCACGCCCCAGTTGCGCTGGCGCGAGATACACCAGTCGGGCCGCCCGGCGATCATGTCGCGCAGGCGCACCTTGCCGTTCTCGGGGTAGAAGCTGGTTTC
>JAGOEY010000152.1 GCA_017997515.1 Burkholderiaceae bacterium
GCACTGGCCTACCGGCGCGGGCTGGAGGTGATCGTCACCGGTGTGTGTGAAACCGACTACTCCGGTTACCCCGATTGCCGCGACGACAGCATGAAGGCCATGCAACTGGCCCTGTCGCTGGGCATGGACAAACGTTTCCTGATCGAAACCCCGCTGATGTGGATCGACAAGGCCGAGACCTGGCGGCTGGCGCAGCAGCTGGGTGGGCAGCCGTTGGTGGATTTGATCGTGGAGCACACCCACACCTGTTACCTGGGTGACCGCAGCCACCGCCAGGACTGGGGTTATGGCTGCGGCACCTGCCCGGCATGTGATTTGCGGGCCAAGGGTTTTGCACGGTTTGTGCAGGCGGGGTAATTTGTTAATAAAACAGGCTTTTGCGCTTGTTTTATAAGGGCTAATTGCTATTTAATTTGTAGCAAAATAAGGCCGCCCCACACGCCTTACGCGTTTTGGGTTACCACCACGTTCTGCGCGGGCATCGGGGCCGGGAAGCCCGCTTCGGCCAGTGCTTCACGCAGCACCTGGTTGGTGTCGAAATACACCTGCCAGTAGTGGTCGTTGTGGCAGTAGGGGCGCACCGCCAGCACTGGGCCGACCAGGTTGAATTCGAGGATGTCGATTTCGATCGGGGGGGGTTGCCAGCACGTTGGGCAGGGCTGCAATCTTTTCGCGCAGCAGGGCGATGGCCGCACGGTGGTCGGCGGCACCCGACAGCTGGCACTTCAGTTCTACCCGGCGGAACGGGTTGGTCACGAAGTTCTGGATGTTGTCGCCAAAGATCTTGTTGTTGCCGATCACGGTGGACACGTTGTCGGGTGTGTTCAACGTGGTGGCGAACAGGCCGATTTCGGTCACGGTGCCGGTGACACCGGCCACGGTGACGAAGTCACCCACCTTGAAGGGCCGCAGCGTGATCATGAAAGCACCTGCTGCGAAGTTGGCCAGCAGCCCAGCCCAGGCCGCGCCAATGGCGATACCGATACCCGCCACCAGTGCGGCGAACGTGGTGGTCTGTACGCCGAAGTAGCCCAGGATACCGATCACCAGGAACACGTTCAGCGTGACCGACACCACCGAGCTGAGGTAACGCAGCACGGTGGGGTCCACCTTCTGGCGCTCCAGGGCTTTGCGGATCATGCCCAGCACCAGACCGATCAGCCAGCGGCCAACGACCCAGAAAACGAGTGCGCCCAGCACCTTGAGGCCCACGGTGGTCACCGCGGCAACAAAGATGTCCTGGTAACGGGTGATATCTGTTGTGTCCATTTCTCTCTCTCCTCGAATTAAAAAATCGCCCGACGGGCGGTCAAAATTCTAGTCGGCAAGCAACCCAATAGCACGCGGAGAATGTGCGCCCGCGTGGACGGTTGTTTTTAGGGAAAATGGGCTGTAGCACCCATTTTTTCTTTGGTCTTTGCTTCTGAATTTATAGCGATCTGCAGCTTCAGCCCCCAGCCGCTTGCGGCAGTTTTTGGGCCCGGATGGTGAACAGTGATTCTTCGTCGGGTGGCCGTGTCTCTAGCAGCCATTGCTGGGTGTGGAACGCCGCTACCGTGGGCCGGTGGGCGATGGAGATGAGTGCACCATCGCGGCGCTGCACCAGGTCGGTGAGCCTTGTGTACACCGTCTGTTCAGCGGCGGAGTCCAGTGCGCTGGTGGCTTCGTCGGCAAAGATCCAGCGGGGTTGTTTGAGGAACACGCGCGCAATCGCCAGGCGCTGGCGTTCACCGCCACTCAAGCGCTGGCCCCAGGCATCGTCTTCGTCCAGCCGGTCAACCAGGTGCGGCAGCAGTGCGTCATGCAGCGCCTGGGCCAGGGCTTCATCGGTGTACTTGCTGGCGGGCTCGGGATAGGCCAACGCGTCGCGCAGCGGGCCTTGTGGCAGGTACGGGTGCTGGGGAATAAACATGGCCTCGTCGCGGAAGTTTGCGGGCAGTGCCACGGTGCCGCTGGCATGGGGCCAGATGCCGGCGATGGCGCGGAACAGCGTGGACTTGCCGCTGCCCGACGGCCCGTTGACAACAATGCGGTCGCCTGGCTGAGCGTCCAGATACGCGCGTGCCAGCAAGGTGCCCTGGGGCAGGCCCAGCGCCAGGTTGTCCAGATGCAGGCCGCCGTCGGTGCTGGTGTGGTTCTCTACGGTGGGCGACAGGCTGGCCTCGTGGCGCTTCAGCGCGTCGTCAAAATGGGTCAATCGGTCGGTGGTCGCGCGCCACACGGCCAGGGTGCTGTAGTTCTCCACGAACCAGCTGAGTGCGCCCTGCACCCGATCAAAAGCCGAGGCAATCTGCATCAGCTCGCCCAGCTGGATAGCGCCGCTGAAAAAGCGCGGAGCCGCCAGGATGAAGGGAAAAATCACCGCCGCCTGGCCGAAGAAGCTGGTGAACCACACCAGCCGCTTTTGCGTGCGGATGAGCTGAAAGTAATTACCCACCACGCTGCTGAACCGCAGGTCCAGCTGCTGGCTTTCCACGCGTGCGCCGCGGTCAAGCGCGATGGATTCACTTGCGTCACGCACCCGCACCATGTGGTGCCGGAAGTTGGCCTCCAGCCTCTGCTGTTCGTAGTTGAGTTTGATTTGGGGTTTGCCTACATAGTGCGTGATGACGCTGCCCACCACGCAGTACAACACCGCCATCCAGACCATAAAACCCGGAATGGTGTACGTGCTGCCTTGCACCTCGAAGCTGAAGGCTCCACTCAGTCCCCACAGGATGCCGACAAAACTCACGAGTGTGACCACAGCGTTGAGCAGGCCCATCGACAGCGACACGGAATAGGCCGTGAACTGGTTCACGTCTTCCTGGATACGCTGGTCCGGGTTGTCGGGGCTGCCGACCGTCGTGCCGGTGAAGCGGGCCAGCTCCATGCGGTAGAACGCATCGTGGCCGAGCCAGCGCGCCAGATACTGGCGTGTCATCCAGGCCCGCCAGTTCACCTCCAATAACTGCGTGAGGTAAAACTTGTAGACCGCGATGATGATGAACGCAAACGCCAGGTAGCTGAAGCGGCCCAGCTGCTGCCAGAACACCACCTGGTCCTTGTTCTGCAACGCGTCGTAGAACACGCGGTTCCAGTCGTTGAGCAGCACCAGCATGTACACAGCGGCCAGGTTCAGCACCACGATGGCCGCCAGCAGGCCCCGTGCCTTCCATTTTTCTTCCGACCGGAAATAGGGCGTGGACAGTGCCCAGACTTTGGCCGCCGTGGCCTTGAAGCTGGCGAATTTACCGGGAGAATTCATGGGGGTGTCCTGGGCCGTGTGCAGATGGGCACACATCGTAGCCCCGGTCAGCCCGTCTGGCTTAGCCAAACCTTAACGTGGAACACACCCCCGAAGCGCCTGCGGCGCTTCCCCCTCAAGGGGGCGCACCTGGTGGCCTGGCAGAGCCAGTTCCACGGGTGCTCTGGTAAAGGCATGCCTATTTCACACGGCGTTTTTCATCATCCAGTGTCATCATTTACGACAGTTGGAACTCCTGCGGTCTGCCTTACTGCGGAGCCGAAGCAGCCCTCTTGGCCGCGTCGCGTTGTGCGCGGTAGGCCTTGGCAAACACGCGGATTTCCTCGAAGTCAACAAACCCGTCGTGGTTGCTGTCGGCCGTATCAAAGGCGTCCGCCAGGCGGGAGAACATGACAACCTCGTCGCGCGAGAGTTGGCCGTCGTGGTTGGCGTCGAGCAGCTTGAACTGCAGCGCGGCCAGTTGTTCGCCCTTGCTCACAGGTGGCGGGGTGTCGGGTGTGTCGCCCGGGGTCTGCGCCAGTAATGCCGTGGAGGTGGCACAGGCCACCACCAAGGTCAGTGCCATCGCAGACAGGCGTCTCATGCGGCGTTCCGTGGGGTGTTGGCAATGCCGCTGTGCACATGGCCTGAAGGCACGTGCAGGGCCGCCGACGTGACGTGGCCGGTCTGGTCGTCGAAGAAGAAGTCGGGCTCGAACTCGCGCAGGAACGCGCCTTTTTCCAGCCCGCCGAGGAACATGGCTTCGTCCACCGCGATGTTCCAGCTCATCAGGGTCTGGATCGCGCGTTCGTGCGCCGGGGCGCTGCGGGCGGTGACCAGCGCGGTGCGGATACGCATGCCCGCGCTGCCTGCCTGCTGCAACCGGTGCAGTGCGGCCAGCAGCGGTTTAAATGGGCCGTCGGGCAGGGGCAGTGCAGCCTTGTCCGACTCGTGTTGCTGAAACGCGGCAAGGCCCTGGGCCTGGAACACCTGTTCGGCCTCGTCGGAAAACAGCACTGCGTCGCCGTCGAAGGCGATACGCACTTCGTTCGGGTTGGCCAGGCTGGCCTGCACCGATTCGGTCAACACCCGCGCCGCCGGAAAGCCCAGGCGCAGCGCTTCCCGCACATCGTCGCCGTTGGCTGACAGAAACAGGTGGGCACCGAGCGGGCGCAGGTAACGGAACGGGTCGCGCCCCTGGGTGAACACACCGCGCTGCACCATCGGCAGGCCATGGGTTTTGGCCGAGCGGAACACCCGCATGCCGCTGACCGGGTCGTTGCGCGACAGCACCACCACCTCGACCTGCTGGTGCGCTGGGCTGTTAAACGCCAGCAGTTTGTGCACCAGCGAGAACGCGACGCCAGGCTTGGCCGCAATGTCCAGCCGCTTGCGCTGCAGCTCCACATAGGCCGCGTCGTCACCTTCGTCGAACAGCCGGTTCTCTTCCTCAAAGTCGAACAGCGCCCGCGAAGAAATCGCCACCACCAGCTTGTCGTCCAGCGTCACTGCCATGGGTTACTTCATGAGTTGGTTCAATTGAATAATCGGCATCAGCACCGCCAGCACGATCAGCATCACCACCAGCCCCATGGTCACGATCAGCAGTGGCTCCAGGAGGGTGGCCAGGGCCATGGCGCGGCGCTGTACTTCGGCGCTGAGTTGTACGGACGCACGCTGCAGCATCAGCGGCAACTGGCCGGTCTGTTCACCCAGCCGGGCAAACATGGCCACCAGGCCGGGGAAACGCTTTTTCTGGGCCATGGCCGACGCCAGTGGCGCACCTTCACGCACCAGTACCA
>JAGOEY010000153.1 GCA_017997515.1 Burkholderiaceae bacterium
CGAGCTGCTCTGCCCTCTACCCCCTGAACTTGCCCGATTGGTTCCAGACGATGTCCGTCCCAAGCCCTGACCTTGCGCACCCGCGTGCCTTCGACCTGATTGCCTTCGATTGGGACGGCACCTTGTTCGACTCCACCCAAATCATCGTGCGTTGTATCCAGGAGGCGGTGGTGGATGTGGGTGGTGCCCGGCCTAGCGACGAGGCCGCAGCCTATGTGATTGGTATGGCGCTGATGCAGGCGCTGGCCCACGCGGCACCGGACGTGCCGCCTGAAAAGTACCCGGAGCTGGGCAACCGCTACCGTTACCACTACATCAAACACCAGGACGACCTAGCCTTGTTCAAGGGTGTGTTGCCGATGCTCGACGCCCTGAAGGCGCGTCAGCACCTGCTGACCGTGGCCACCGGCAAAAGCCGCCGGGGTCTGGACGAAGCCCTGCACACGGTGGAACTGGCCGGTATGTTTGACGGCTCCCGCACTGCCGATGAAACCGCAGGCAAGCCCCATCCGATGATGCTGCACGAGCTGATGCAGGAATTTGGTGTGGCACCCGAGCGGGTGCTGATGATCGGCGACACCACGCATGATTTGCAAATGGCTGTGAATGCAGGGTGCGCGAGTGTGGGGGTCAGTTATGGGGCGCATACGGTGGAGGGTTTCCAGGCGCTGAAACCCTTACATGTCGCCCATTCCGTGCCCGACTTACACGACTGGTTGCTGCGTAACGCTTGAAGGCCCGAATGCAACCTATGTGCGGCGTTCTGGTGGGGTTGGCGCGGGATCATGCCGACGGCGCACTCTGCTGCGCGAATGTCCCCCGGCCTGCGGCCTCCTCCTTTACTTCGCGCAACAGAGCGCGCCATCGACATGATCTGGTGGGGCGGTGGGTTATCGGCCGTCACACCACAGCGTGTCCCGTGCCGAGGGCGCCGGGCGGCCTCCGTAGCGAAATCAAGGAGGAGGCGCAGCCGGGGGACATTCGCGGAGGGGGCTGCCCGGTGTTCTTGGCACGCATCCCAGACGTACCACACAACACAAACTGACATGGACACCACCTTGCCCCTGTGTAATAGCCGTGACCTGGTCGAAGGCGGGCGCGCTGTGCCGTTTGATGTGCTCTTTGGCGGCCAAACCTGCCGCGCGTTTGCGATCCGCTTCAAGGGCCAGGCCCACGCCTATGTGAACCGCTGTACCCATATCCCGATGGAGATGGACTACCAGCCCGACCAGTTCTTCGACGACACCGGGCGCTGGCTCTTGTGTGCAACCCACGGGGCCGCATACAGCCCCGATACCGGTGCCTGTGCCGGTGGGCCCTGCCGGGGCAGTCTGGCGAAAATCACCCTGTCCGAACGGGACGGTGTGGTGCACTGGCATACTGCCTTCAATCTCCATCCCGTCGAGTTCTGATATGCCTGATTCCGACCAGCCTGCCTCCCCTGATTCAGAGAAAAATATGCCTGAAGCGCCCATCCATACTGCGCAAGCAGCTATTAAAAAAGAAGCAAAAGACACCCCCCATCCCACCGAGGGCTGGGAGCGCAGCGCGCTGGAGCGGCTGGCTTTTGCCGCCCTCAACGAGCAGCGCGCCGCGCGCCGCTGGAAGATATTCTTCCGTTTGACCTGGCTCACCATTTTTGGCGTGCTAGCGTTTGTGCTGTTCCACCAAGGCTCCGCAAGCCGCACCGACCCCACCACCGCCCACACCGCCGTGGTCGAAATCAAGGGTGAAATTGCGTCGGGTGCCGACGCCAGCGCCGAGTTTGTAGTCGCGTCCATGCGCAGCGCCTTTGAAGACGAAGGCTCCCAGGCGGTGGTGCTGCTGATCAACTCACCCGGCGGCAGCCCGGTGCAGGCTGGCATCATCAACGACGAAATCCTGCGCCTGAAAGAAAAACACAAGAAACCTGTGTACGCCGTGGTGGAAGAAACATGCGCCTCGGCCGCGTACTACATCGCCGCAGCGGCCGACGAAATCTACGTCGACAAGGCCAGCATCGTCGGCAGCATTGGTGTGCTGATGGACGGTTTTGGCTTCACGGGCCTGATGGACAAACTGGGTGTGGAGCGCCGTTTGCTCACCGCAGGTGAAAACAAGGGTTTTATGGACCCGTTCAGCCCCCAGACCGAAAAACAGCGCGAATTTGCCCAGACCATGCTGAACCAGATCCACCAGCAGTTCATTGACGTGGTGAAAAAGGGCCGGGGCGACCGCCTCAAGACCACACCTGAAACCTTCAGCGGCCTGTTCTGGACCGGCCAGCAGGCCATCGACATGGGGCTGGCCGACCACCTGGGCAACCTCGACTATGTGGCGCGTGAAGTGGTCAAGGCCGAAGAAATCATCGACTACACCCGCCGCGACAACGTGGCCGAGCGGCTGGCCAAACGTTTTGGTGCCGCGATGGGTGAGGGCGCTTTCCACGCGCTCAAGAGCTTGCCTGCTGTCCGTTAATGTGAAACACCCCCGAAGCGCCTGCGGCGCCTCCCCCTCAAGGGGGCGCACCTGGTGGCCTGGCGGAGCCAGTTCCACGGGTGCCCTGGTCAAGGCATGCCCACCTCACGCGGAGTGTTTCATCATCCGGGGCGTCACCATTCATGAAAGTTAAGGCGGCGCGGTGGCCGGTGGAGGTCAGCGGCCGATCAAAAACACTGCGGGTGTGCTGTTGTCCGGCGCAGCACCTGCGGTTTGTTTCCAGCTTTTGACGGTCATGCTGTGGGTGCGGGCTGTGTCCAGCGTCAGCCCGGTGCTGGTGGACAGGCGGGTGTGGGGCTGCAGCGTTTGCAGCAGTGCCTGCAGCAGCACGGCATTGCGGTAGGGCGTCTCGATGAACATCTGGGTTTGCCCATGGCGCAGCGCCAATGCTTCCAGTTCGCGGATGCGCTGGGCCCGTTCTGCCGCGTCCTGCGGCAGGTAACCCACAAAAGCAAAGTTTTGCCCGTTCAGCCCACTGGCCGCCAGCGCCAGCAGCAGCGACACCGGGCCCACCAGCGGCACCACCGGCACGCCTAGTTCATGGGCTGCCCGCACGACGGAACTGCCTGGGTCAGCTATTGCCGGCATACCCGCTTCACTCACCAGGCCCATGTCGTGCCCTTGCAGCGCGGGGGCCAGCAAGGGACGGGCGTCGAAGTTGCCGGTATGGTCCCCTTTTTTGTGCACTTCACGGGGCAATTCCTGCAAATTTAATGTTTGCAGCGTATGGGCCAGCGGGTGGGATCCGTCCACCCGCTTCAGGTAGGCGCGTGTGCTTTTGGCGTTCTCACACACCCAGTGCTGCAGCCGTGCGGCCACGACCAATGTGCCTGCGGGCATGCTGTTGTCCAGCGGCGACTGGCTGGCGCAACCGAAGTCGAGCGGTGCGGGGACGAGGTACAGCGTGCCGGGCTGGGTTGTGGCGGATGAAGGAGCTGTCATGGCATGTCAGAGGATGGGGAGGCCCGCCGCCCGCAGCATGCGGCAGGTGCGGATCAGCGGCAGGCCCACCAGCGCGGTCGGGTCGTCGTTGTTGATGGATTCGAGCAGGGCAATACCCAGGCCTTCACTTTTGGCGCTGCCTGCGCAGTCGTACGGTTGCTCGGTGCGCAGGTAGGTCTCGATTTCTGCGTCACTCAGGTTGCGGAACACCACCCGCACCGCAGCCAGGTCGGTTTGCGCAAACCCGGTGTCCTGGCACACCACCGCCACTGCCGTCTGGAACACCACCGTCCGGCCGCGCATACGTCGCAACTGGGCCACGGCACGTTCATGGGTGCCGGGTTTGCCGAGCGGCTCCCCGTCCAGGTCGGCCACCTGGTCGGAGCCAATCACCACAGCGTCAGGGTGTAGTGCGGCCACGGCACGGGCTTTGGCCAGGGCCAGACGGCAGGCCAGGTCGTGAGGGGACTCACCGTCCTGCGGTGTTTCGTCCACGTCGGGCGCGGCGACGTCGAAGGGAATACACAGGCGTTGCATAAGCTCGCGGCGGTAACGGGAGGTGGAGCCGAGGACCAGTCTGCGCGCCGGGGATGTGGTTTTGGCAATATCAAAATCGGACATGCTTTGATTCTCTTACACTGCCCGCATGAAGAAAGAGTTTGTTGCTGGTCATCTGGATATCGTGGCATTTACCGACGCCGCGGGTACACGCGAGGGGCATGAGCCGCTCCAAAGCTACGAGCGCCTGCAGGAAGAGGCCCAAGGCCCATCCGAAGGTGCCTTGGTGCATTGGCAGGCCACGGGTGAGCTGCGCCCGGTGCCTGGTGCAGAGGGTGAGCGCTGGTTGCACCTGGGTGTGGACACCGTCTTGCCGCTGACCTGCCAGCGCTGTTTGACTCCGGTCGAGGTTGCGCTGGAGGCCGATTGCTGGTTCCGGTTTGTGGCCGATGAAGCCACGGCCGAGGCGCAGGACGACGAATCGGAAGAGGATTTGCTGGTCGTGAGCCGTGAGTTTGACTTGCGTTCCCTGATCGAGGACGAGTTGCTTATGGCCATGCCGCTCGTCCCGCTGCACGACGTCTGCCCGAGCCCCGTCAAAATGGCTGTGGTGGACCCGGACTTTGAAGAGGCGGTGGCCGCCAAACCCAACCCGTTTGCGGCACTGGCCGCCTTGCAAAAGAAGCCCTGACAACTGCCGCACAGGTGGTAATGGGCAGGTGCAGTGAACTGGGATATAATCAGAGGCTTCGCGCGATTCACCATGCTTCAACGTAAGGGGCTTGGACTGCATATCGAGCCTTTTGCCTGTGAAGGTGGAGGGTTCATGGGTCAGAAGAGTTTGCGCATTCCTCCAACCTTATTCAGCCCAGGAGCCCACCATGGCAGTCCAGCAAAACAAGAAGTCCCCCTCCAAGCGCGGTATGCACCGTTCGCACAACGCACTGAACGTGCCCGGCATCGCAGTGGAGCCCACCACTGGTGAAATCCACCTGCGCCACCACATCAGCCCCAACGGTTTTTACCGTGGCCGCCAGGTGCTGAAGAACAAGTCCGAAGCCTGACCAGGTTTCAGCCAAAAAAGCCCGAGCTACAGTTTGGTAGCAC
>JAGOEY010000154.1 GCA_017997515.1 Burkholderiaceae bacterium
TGATCCAGGGCTCGCCCGACATCTTCCTGGGCTGGGGTGAAGTGGATGGTGTGCATTTTTATGTGCGCCAGCTGCGCGACATGAAGGGCAGCATCGACCTGGAGCCCGGCGGCATCAGCCCCAAAGGTTTTATCGAGTACTGCAAGCTGTGCGGCTGGGCGCTGGCACTGGCGCACGCCAAGTCCGGTGATGCGGCCATGCTCAGTGGCTACATCGGCAAGTCCGGCGAATTTGAAGACGCGATCGCCCAGTTCTCCGCCAGCTGCGCCGAACAAACCGTACAAGACCATGCCACCATGGCCGCCGCCGCGCGGGACGGCAAGATCAAGGTGGCAGAAGGCACGGGCCGCTGACCTGCGCAGCAGGCCCTCAACATCAGCGCATCTGCACCGAGCCCGACACGTTCACCACCACGGTGCTTTTGCCCGCTTCCACCGGGATCGGAGCATCAGACGACATGCTCGCACCTTTGGCCATGGCCATCATGCGGGGGCGCACCTCCTGGTTGTCGTGGCTGTTTACCGCCACCTCGCGAAAAGTGAAGGCTGAAAACCCGAAATTGCGGGCAATCTCGGTGGCCTGTGCTTTGAATTGCTCGATGGCCTTGGTCTGGGCTTCACCTTCGACCTTGGCGCGTTGTTCGCGGCTCAGGCCAAAACCAATGTTGGCGATCGTCATGTTCGGGATCTTGCCGCCCGTGGCGGCGATACGCGGAAAGTCACGCCCCTCCAGCACCAGTTCTGCCGTACCCTGCCAGCCGCTGATCTTGTTGGCCTTGTCGTAGCGCGGGAACAGGCTGAAATTGCCGGTGCGTACATCCATCTGGCCGGGTTGGGCGGCCTTGCGGGCTTCGGCCAGCGCCGCGTCGAGCACCGTTTTGAGCTGGCTTTGCACCACTGCCGCATCCGCGCCGTCGCGCGTCGCATTCAGCGTAATGGCCAGCAAATCCTGCGTAACTTCCACCGCGCCACTCGCGGACAGGCTCACCACGTTTTGCAGCGGCGCAGGCGCATTATTCTGAGAAAAAGCGGCTCCAGTGCTTGCCAATACTGCGACCATTGCTATGCTTTTTAAAGCCAATTTCATTCCAACTCCTTGAGGTTTACAGGACACCATGCCCCTGTGAAGCAGCATGGTGCCTGAACACCAAACCGCCCCCGCAGGAAGGGGCAACATTTGTAACATTGGGTCAATCAGGGCAAAATTCACGCTCCCAAGCCGTTTTAAGCCCTCAGAATCGGCTCTGTTACAAATAGGACAGGGAACCACATGACCCAAGCTACCAACCGTGCTGACAAGATTCTGGTTGTTGACGACGACGCCCGCATCCGCGACCTGCTGCGCCGCTACCTGACGCAAGAAGGTTTTGAAGTGATGGTGGCCGAAGACGGCAAAGCCCTCAACCGCATCCTGCTGCGCGACACGGTGGATCTGATCGTGCTCGACCTGATGATGCCCGGCGAAGACGGCCTCTCGATCTGCCGCCGCCTGCGTGCTGCCAATGAGCGCACCCCCATCATCATGCTCACCGCCAAAGGCGAAGACGTGGACCGCATCGTGGGCCTCGAAGTGGGCGCCGACGACTACCTGGGCAAACCGTTCAACCCGCGTGAACTGCTGGCCCGTATCCACGCAGTGCTGCGCCGCCGCCCGCCCCACGAAGCGCCCGGCGCACCGTCTGGCGAAAACGAAAGTGTCACCTTCGGCCCTTTCACCTTCGACATGGGTACCCGCACGCTGCACCGCAACGGCGAAGAACTACCCCTGACCACCGGTGAATTTGCCATGCTCAAGGCGCTGGTGCGCCACCCACGCCAACCCCTGTCGCGTGAAAAACTGGCTTTGTTGGCCCGCGGCCGCGAGTTCGAACCTTTTGACCGCAGCCTGGACGTGCAGGTGTCACGCCTGCGCAAGCTGGTGGAAGTGGACGCCGCTGCGCCCCGCTACATCCAGACCGTCTGGGGCGTGGGCTACGTGTTTGTGCCGGACGGCACGAACTGATGGGCAAACCCCAGGCCGGTGCGCTGAACATGCCCGTGGACCCCGCGGGTGACGCCACGGCCCCCGCGCCGCTGGAGCAGATCGCCGCGGTGCGTGCGCACCGGGTTTCGCTCAACCTGTTCTGGCGCACCTTTTTTCTGTTGGCGATCCTGCTGGTTGGCAGCATCCTGGCGTGGCTCCAAACCCTGCGTGCACTCGAACTAGAGCCCCGCGCCATCCAGACTGCGCAGCAGGTGGCTTCCCTTGTCAACCTGAGCCGCGCGGCCCTGATGCACGCCGACGCCATTGCGCGTGTGTCCCTCATCAAGACCATGGCCGAACAGGAAGGTGTGCGCATCATTCCGCGCGAGCCGGGTGACAACTTCGAGCTGTTTGACACCACCGCACTGGGCAACCGCATCACCGCCGAACTGACCGGTCGGCTGGGGCCCGGCACCGTGGTGGCGCGCAGCGTGAATGGTGAACAAGGCCTGTGGGTCGGGTTTGACATCAACGGCGACCAGAACTGGCTGCTGATGGACCGCGCCCGCTTCAGCCCCGCCGACGGCACCACCTGGCTGATCTGGCTGGCCATGGCCGCGGCCTTGTCGTTGGCCGGTGCAGCGGCCATTGCGCGGCTGATCAACCAGCCGCTCAAGCTGCTGTCGTATGCCACCACGCGGGTGCGCGACGGCGACTTTGCCGCCGGACACCTGGACGAACAGGCCGTCACCAGCGAGATCCGCGAAGTCAACATCGGCTTCAACCGCATGGCCCACAAGCTGGCCGAAATGGAGCAGGACCGCGCGGTGATGCTGGCCGGCATCTCCCACGACCTGCGCACGCCGCTGGCCCGCCTGCGCCTGGAAACCGAGATGAGTGTGGCCGACAACGACGCCCGCGAGCACATGTCCGCCGACATTGCGCAGCTGGACGCCACCATTGACAAGTTTCTCGACTACGCCCGCCCCGGCGATGTGTTGCTGGAGTCCGTCGTGCTGAACGATGTGGTGGCCTCCTGCCTGTACGCCGTGCAAGACCATGAAGAGCTGAAGGTTCGCGTGTCGATACCCGAGAACACCAGGGTCATGGCCGACGATGTGGAACTGGGCCGTGTGATCTCCAACCTGCTTGAAAACGCGCGACGTTATGGCAAGTCACCCGACACTGGAATTGCGACGGTTGAAATCGGCGCCAAAGCGCGGGACGAATGGATTCTTGTCAAGATCCGCGACCACGGCCCCGGCGTGCCACCGGCCATCCTGGCCGACCTGACCAAACCCTTCTTCCGGGGGGATGCGTCCCGCTCGGCCGCCACCGGTGCGGGCCTGGGGTTGTCCATCGTGGACAAAACCGTGCAACGTATGGGTGGCATTTTTGCGCTGGCCAACACGGGCTCCGGCGGCCTGGCGGCGCATATCCAGCTGCAAAAAGCAAAATAATAAGCACACCCCCAAGCTTGCTCACTTCGTGTAGCCGCCAACCCCCTTGCAGGGGGCAACACCAGCGGCCTGGCAGAGCCAGATCCGCGGTGTTTGCTGGCGTGGGAGGTGCACGCTTCATAGGCTATTTTTTAGAGGAGATTGGCCTCTAGCGCCCGCCCATAGAGCGCATTCAGCTATTTAAACAATAGCACCACAGCCCGCGCTTCCATTGCCGCGCCCTGCCCCACTGGGCCCATTTTCTCGGCTGTTTTGGCCTTGACGTTGATCTGGTCGGGCTGCAGGCCCAGGGCCTGGGCGATATTGCTGCGCATGGCGGGGATGTGCGGCATGAGTTTGGGGGCCTGGGCAATGATGGTGCTGTCGATGTTGCCAATCTGCCAGCCCGCCGCCCGCACCCGCCGCACCGCCTCGACCAGCAGCACCACAGAATCCGCACCGCGAAACTGCGCGTCGGTGTCGGGGAAATGCGTGCCAATGTCGCCCAGCGCCGCCGCGCCCAGCACGGCGTCGGTGATGGCGTGTAACAGCACGTCGGCGTCGGAGTGACCGAGCAGGCCCAGGTGGTAAGGCACCTCGACGCCGCCCAGGATCAGCTTGCGGCCCTCTACCAGGGCATGGATGTCCCAGCCTTCACCAATACGAAAATTCATGTGTTATTTCTCTGTTGCAGCACTGCCTCGGCCAGCGCGAAGTCGTCGGGATAGGTCACTTTGAAATTCTGCGCGCCGCCTGGCACCAGCAGCGGCGCGTGGCCCAGGGCTTCGATGGCGCTGGCCTCGTCGGTGACTTGGTCGGTGGCCTGCGCCAATGCACCACGCAGCATGCCAATACGGAACATCTGCGGCGTCTGCGCCAGCCATTTGTCGCTGCGCTCCAAGGTCGCAGCCACGCGATCACCGCTGGCTTGCTTGAGCGTATCGGCCAGCCGGTGCGCCAGCAGGCCGCCGACCGGGTCGTGTTCACAGGCGGTTATCAGCGCCTCGATCTGCGCGGGGGTGATGAGACAACGCGCGGCATCGTGCACCAGTACCCAGTCGTGGGCGGCCGCGCCCTGCGCCAGCAGGTGGTTTAGGCCATTAAATACGCTCTGCGCCCTTGTTTCACCTCCACAGTCAGCTATCAAAAAAGGAGCATTCTCCGCCGTATCAAAAAATGGATCACCCGGTGCCACCACGACCCAGGTGGCGGTGAGGCGTGGCACGGCGGCAAACGCTGCCAGCGTGTGCCGCACCAGCGGCTGGCCTGCAATGGGCTGGTACTGCTTGGGCACCACGGTGGCGGCGCGGCTGCCGGTGCCGGCACAGGGCACCAGTGCCCAGAAGCGAGGAGACTGGGAAGATAAAGGGGAGGTTTCAGGCATAACGGGCACGGAATCAGCCCCCATTCTAAAATCGCGGCTGTCATCACCCCCCGCCACACTTGCCGGGGGGTGTTCTGCATTCCATTTTCACCACCTTGGTCACGCGAAGCACCCGATGGATCTCCCCAAGCTCAAACCCGGCCACCGCTTTACCCTGCCCCGCCCCACTGGCTCGGCCGACTCGCTGCTTTTGGCGCGTCTGGGTGAGCGCGACAAGGCGGTGCGCCAGCGCA
>JAGOEY010000155.1 GCA_017997515.1 Burkholderiaceae bacterium
TCGCCCGAGAATCGCACACCTTCTTTCTGCTGGACCGTCCATGCGCCGTGTGTTGTTCTCCAAATTTTTCGCTGTGGGTTTTGCGGGTGCTGTATGCGCGATGGCAGCACATGCGCAGTCGCAGCCATCGGCTGCCTACCCAACCAAAGCCGTACACCTGCTGGTGTCCAACACGGCGGGCAGCACACCCGATGTGCTGGCGCGTTACCTGGGCACACGTCTGACGGACGCCTGGAAGCAGCCCGTGGTGGTGGAAAACCGGGGCGGTGCGGGCGGCATTGTGGCCACCGACACTGTGGCCCGGGCTGCGCCGGATGGGTACACATTGCTGGTCGGCGCAGACGGCCCGATCACCATCCTGCCTGCGCTGCAAAAGAGCCTGCCGTACGACGTGCAGCGTGACCTGATTCCCGTTGCATCGCTGGGCGAAACGGACTTTCTGCTGGTCGCCAACCCCAAGACGGGCTTCAAGACGCTGCAGGACTTTGTGAAGGCTGCGCGCGCCGAGCCGGGCCGCTACAACTACGCGTCTGCGGGCAATGGTACGGCGCTGCAGTTCAGCATGGAGCAGCTCAAACACGACGCGGGCATCCACGTGACACATATTCCCTACCGTGGTGGCCCGCTGGGCATGGCGGACGTGATAGCAGGGCAGGTGGACGTGATGTTCATCGCCGTGACACCGGCACTCGCCCATGTGCGGGATGGCCGCCTGGTGGCTCTGGCGTCAGGCGGCGCAGCCCGCCACGCGCTGTTGCCCACCGTGCCGACCGTGGCTAAAACGTACAAGGGCTTCCGCGCGGGCACCTGGTTTGGCCTGTTTGCACCTGCCAACACGCCCCAGGCCGTGGTGGACGCACTGGGCACTGCTGCGGACCAGATTCTGGCCAACCCCGCCACACGCAGCGAGTTGGCCGCGCAGGGTGTGCAGACCACCGGGTACGGGCAGACGCGTTTCCGTAGCCAGGTGCAGGCTGAATCGCGCCGTTATGCCTTGCTGGCGCAGCAGGTCGGCATCAAGGGCGACTGAGTCTGTCTGTGCGCCCCGGCTCCGGGAACTTCACGCTTCCAGTGCTTGCAGCAGTTCTGTTTCGATCTCGATCTGGGCCCAGTTCTGCTGCAGCTCGGGGCCGTCGATCAGGAAGGTGTCTTCCACCCGTTCGCCCAGCGTGCTGACCTTGGCCAGCCGCAGGTTGAGTTTGTGCCGCGCCAGCACCCGGGCCACGGAATAGAGCAGGCCGACACGGTCGCTGGCCGAAATGCTGAGCAGCCAGCGCTGCGCCTTGTCGTCCGGGCGCAGGTCAATACGCGGCGCAATCGGGAAACTTTTCACGCGGCGAGACACGCGGCCCCGGCTCGGTGGCGGCAGTGGCCCGGCCTGGTCGATGGTGATGGCCAGATTGGTCTCGACCATGCTGATGAGTTCGCGGTAATGCTCGGGCAGCGCCGCGGTGACCACCTGGAAGGTATCGAGCGCATGGCCGTCGCTGGCGGTGTGGACCTTGGCGTCCAGGATGCTGAAGCCGGCCTGGTCGAAGTAACCGCAGATACGCGCAAACAGGTCCGGTTGGTCCGGTGTGTACACCAGCACCTGCATACCCTCACCGACGGGCGACAGGCGCGCACGCACGATGGCGGTGCGGGGTTCGCCGGGTTTGCGCTGGTCGATGTGGCGCGACAGCTGGCGGGTGTGCCAGGCAATGTCGCCCGCGTCGTGGCGCATGAAGTAACCCACGTCCAGCGTGGCCCACAAAGCCTTGTGGGATTCGAAGGGCATGGCATGCAGGGCCAGCTGCACCAGCGCCTCGCGTTTGCGGGATTCAACTTCGGCATCGGGGTCGGGTGCGCGACCACCCAGCGTGCGCAGGGTGTAGCGGTACAGGTCTTCCAGCAGCTTGCCCTTCCAGGCGTTCCACACCTTGGGGCTGGTGCCACGGATGTCGGCTACCGTCAGCAAATACAGCGCGGTGAGGTAACGCTCGTTGCCCACCCGTTTGGCAAAAGTGGCAATCACTTCCGGGTCGCTCAGGTCGGCCTTTTGGGCGATGCGGCTCATGGTCAGGTGTTCGGCCACGAGGAACTGGATCAGCTTTTCATCCTCACTGGCAATGCCGTGGTCCCGGCAAAAACGTTTCACGTCGCGTGCGCCCAGCTCGGAGTGGTCTCCACCGCGGCCCTTGGCAATGTCGTGGAACAGGGCCGCCACAAACAGCACCCAGGGCTTGTCCCAGCCCGCGGCCAGCTGCGAGCAGAACGGGTATTCATGTGCATGTTCGGCCATAAAGAAGCGCCGCACGTTGCGCAGCACCATGATGATGTGCTGGTCCACCGTGTACACGTGGAACAGGTCGTGCTGCATCTGGCCGACGATGTTGCGGAACACCCAGAGGTAACGCCCCAGCACCGAGGTCTGGTTCATCAGCCGCATGGCGTGGGTGATACCCACGGGCTGCTGCAGGATGCGCAAAAAGGTGGCGCGGTTGACCGGGTCGCTGCGGAACTTGGCGCCCATCACATGGCGCGCGTTGTACAGCGCCCGCTGCGTGCGGGCCGACAACCCCTTCATGCCGAGCGTGGTTTCGTACAGCAGGAAGGTTTCCAGAATGGCGTGGGGCTCCCGGATGTAGAGGTCATCGTCCACCACCTCCACCATGCCCGCTTTGTCGGAGAACCACGCATTGATGGGGTGCGGCGCATGGGTGGACGGGTTGAGCCGTTCACCGATGTTGAGCAGCAAAATCTGGTTCAGCTGCGTGACTGCCTTGGCCGCCCAGTAATACCGGCGCATCAGCACTTCGCTGACCCGCATGGCCAGCTTTTGGCCTTCGGGCGCTTGGCGGTAGCCAAAGGTTTCGGCCACGGCGGTTTGCAGGTCGAACACCAGGCGGTCTTCGCGCCGGTGCGCCAGGATATGCAGCCGGGTGCGGATCAGGCTCAGCAGCGCCTCGTTGCGCTTGATCTGTTTGACCTCATAGGGCGTGGCCAGGCCGTTGCTGGCCAGTGCGTCCCAGGTGTCGCCAAATCCGGCCGCCTTGGACATCCACAGGATGGTCTGCAGGTCACGCAGGCCGCCGGGTGACTCCTTGCAGTTGGGCTCCAGCGCGTACGGTGTGTCTTCAAACTTGTTGTGGCGCTGGCGCTGTTCCAGCGTTTTGGCGATAAAAAACGCGTGGGGGTCCAGTGCAGCGGCAAAACGTGCCTGGAACAGCGCAAACAGCGCCTTGTCGCCAGTGACCAGGCGGGCCTCGACCAGCGAGGTCTGCACCGTGACGTCCTTGGCCGCTTCGTCCACACATTCGGTGACGGAGCGCACGCTGGAGCCAATCTCCAGGCCCGCGTCCCAGCAGCTGCCAATAAATTCCTCGATCTGCAGCTTCAGCGCCGGGTCGGTGTCGGGGTTGGTGCCGTCGGGCAGCAGCAGCAGCACATCCACATCGGAGTGCGGGAACAGCTCGGCACGGCCAAAACCGCCCACAGCCACCAGCGCAAAGTCCGCCTGGAACGCCGCGCGTTGCCACAGGGCACGCAAAGTGCCGTCCGCCAGCGCGGACAGTTTGCGCAGCGTGGTGCGGATGCCGCGGGTGGACGCACCGCTGTCACGCACGGCCTGCAGGAGGGTGGCTTTGTCGGCGCGGTAAGCGTCCCGCAGGGTTTGTACGTCGGTCATGGCTGGGGGCAGCGTGGTCAGGCGCAGCGGGCGGGCACACCGGCTTGCTACGCCGTGGGCTTCAGGTGCGGGTTGCGGTCACAAAAGGTGGCAGCGGCGGGCTGCCGGCCGACAGGGTCATCACCTCGTAGCCGGTGTCCGTCACCAGAATGGTGTGTTCCCATTGGGCGGACAGGCTGCGGTCCTTGGTGACGATGGTCCAGCCGTCGTTGCCAAACTCCTTGATCTCGCGCCGACCCAGGTTCAGCATGGGCTCGATCGTAAAAATCATGCCGGGTTTCAGCTCGTCCAGCGTGCCGGGGCGGCCATAGTGCAGCACCTGCGGGTCTTCGTGGAACACCTTGCCAATGCCGTGGCCACAGAATTCACGCACCACACTCAGACCATGGCCTTCGGCAAACTTCTGGATGGCGTGGCCAATGTCGCCCAGGTGGGCACCGGGCTTGACCTGCTGGATGCCCAGCCACATGGCGTCGAAGGTCAGCGCACAGAGGCGTTTGGCCGCAATGGATGCGTCACCAATCACATACATGCGGCTGTTGTCGCCAAACCAGCCGTCTTGGGTGATCACGGTGACGTCGATGTTCATGATGTCGCCCTTTTTCAAGGGCTTGTCATTCGGAATGCCGTGGCACACCACATGGTTCAAGGACGTACACAGCGAGGCCGGGTAGGGTGGGTAACCGGGCGGCTGGTAACCCAGCGTGGCCGACTTGGTGTTTTGCACCTTGACCATGTAGTCGTTGGCCAGCAGGTCGATTTCTTTGGTCGTGACACCCGCTTTCACAAACGGGGTCAGGTAGTCCAGCACCTCGGAAGCCAGCTTACACGCCACGCGCATGCCTGCTATTTCCTCGGCATTTTTGTAGGTAATGCTCATGCCTTGATTATCCCATTGCTGAACAAGTGGCTCACCCCCAGGCTTCGCGGACTTCGTTCCGCTGCTCCTTCCCCCTTGCAGGGGGCTCCACCAGCGGCCTGGCAAAGCCAGTTCCGCGGTGTCTGCTGGTAGGCGCAAGCTGTGCATGTTTCGACGACCACCGCGCACCGTAAAATACGGGGTTTTGCGGATATGCCAGTTGGGCCCCATTCAGCGGCCCGGCAACGGTACTCCGCAGCATTCCCGTCTCCACCTTCTCAGGCCGCCACAGTGACCCTGCCCAGCCCCGCCCATGCCCCCGTCGTGACCCTTTTCGACGGTGAAAACGCCCCCAACGCACTCAGTGACTTCCGCGCCCGGCAGTTGCTGCCACGCCTGCAAGAGGTACACGACAAGGTCAGCGGCATCGCAGCGCGGTTTGTGCATGTGGTGCTGTCCGACAC
>JAGOEY010000156.1 GCA_017997515.1 Burkholderiaceae bacterium
CAGCCAGTCGCTTGTTTTGCATGAAGGTGTGGATGTGCCCGCCACCGTGGCCGCCCTCAAAGCCCTGCCCGGCATTGGCGACTGGACGGCGCAGTACATCGCCATGCGCGCGCTGCGCTGGCCCGATGCGTTTCCCGCCGGTGATGTAGCCTTGCACAAAGCCTTGGGCTTGTCGGCGTCCAAACGGCCTGCGCAGGACGCGGTAGCCGCATCACAGGCATGGCAACCCTGGCGCAGTTATGCCGTGGTGCGCGCCTGGAGTTCCATGTCTCCCTCTGCACAAAAAAATCAAAAACCATAGCTACAAGCGCACAGCAGATGTGCGCTACAAGGCATTTTTATATGAAATTTAACCCTCACACCGTCCAAACCCGCTGCCCGTCCCCGCTGGGTGACATGGTGCTGGCCGCCACCGACCACGGCCTGGCGGGTGCCTGGTTTGACGGCCAGCGCCACCAGCCCGCCATGGAACACTGGCCCACAGCGCCGAACCATCCGGTTTTGCTGCAGGCGGCAGCGCAACTGGGCGAATATTTCAACGGCCAACGCACGCAGTTCAACCTGCCGCTGGACCTGCGCGGCGGCACGCCGTTTCAGCAGGCGGTCTGGCACGCTTTGCTGGGCATTGGCGCGGGCAGCGTCAGCAGCTACGGCGCCCTGGGCCGGCAGATCCACAAACCCAGCGCCGTGCGCGCCGTGGGGGCCGCCGTGGGCCGTAACCCGATCAGCGTCATCGTGCCCTGCCACCGGGTGCTGGGCGCGGACGGATCGCTCACAGGCTACGCCGGTGGGCTGGAGCGCAAGACCGCCTTGCTGACGCTGGAAGGTGCGCTGTGACCCAACCTGCGACGGCGTCCACCACCACCACGGGCAGCGCCACACCGGCCTGGCTCGGTGAATTTTTGCTGCTGGCCGCCATCTGGGGCGCGTCTTTTCTGTTCATGCGCCTGGGTGCGGCGGAGTTTGGCCCGCTGCCCACCGCCGGTGTGCGGGTGGGGGTGGCCGCCCTCTTCCTGGTTCCGCTGCTGCTGGTCAGCGGCCAGTGGCCTGCGCTGCGGCAGCACTGGAAGAAGATCCTGTTTGCCGGCCTTATCAACTCGGCCATTCCTTTTGCGCTGTATTCGTACGCGGTGTTGTCCATCACCACCGGGTTGGCGTCCATCCTGAATGCCACCGTGCCGCTGTTTGGCGCGCTGATTGCCTGGGCCTGGCTGCACGACCGGCTGACCGGGCTGCGCTGGCTCGGGCTGTTGATCGGTTTTGCCGGTGTGGCCTTGCTGGCGTTCGAAAAAGCCAGCTTCAAACCCGGCGGCACGGGTTTGCCGCTGCTGGCCTGCCTGGCCGCATGTATTTGTTATGGCTTGGCAGCCAGTTATGCCAAGCGGTATCTCGGCGGTGTCCACCCCTTGGCCACCGCCACCGGCAGCCAGATCGGTGCCACGCTGGGCCTGCTGTTGCCCACCCTCTGGTTCTGGCCAGCCCAGACACCGGGCGCAGGTGCGTGGGCGGCCGTGGTGGCCATGGGCATCGTGTGTACGGGTGTGGCCTACATCCTGTACTTTCGTATCATCGAAAAAGCGGGCCCGAGCCGTGCGTTGTCCGTCACGTTTCTGGCACCGGTTTTTGCGCTGTTCTACGGTGCCGTTTTGCTGGGTGAGCAGATCACGCCCTGGATGGTGGGCTGTGGTGTGGTGATTGTGCTGGGCACGGCCTTGTCAACCGGTTTGCTGAAAGCCAGGCGCTGAGTTACGACACTGCTCCCGCGACGACATTAATGCTGAGCGCCAGCACCAACATGTTGAAGGCAAACGACAGAATGCCATGCACCAGCGTCAGGCGCCGCATTACACGCGACGTGACCTGCACGTCCGACACCTGCGAGGTCATGCCAACGACATAGGCGTAGTACATAAAGTCGAAATAATCCGGGGCGTCTGCACACGGGAACTGCAAACCCGGCCCGTCGCCATCGGCCTTTTCACCTGTCTGCAATTCGGCCTGGTAATAGCGGTGGGCATACCGGAACGCAAACACCATGTGGATGGTGAGCCATGACGCCGCCAGCGCCAGCATCGACAACGCGATATGGGCGGGCCGTTCATGCGGCTGCAGCGACTTGACCTGCTGCAGGATCACCGCAATGGCCCCGACACTGACCACCACCGCCACCAGCATCAGCAGAAAAACCACCACGCTGGGTGGGTCCTGCGACTGGGCACGCTCCCGCGTGCGTTCAGCGTCAAAGGTTTCGGCCAGCCACCAGGCCAGCGCCAGGTAGGTAAAGGCCCCGGCACACCAGCCGATCAGCCCCCGGGTTTGCGGCTGCATGGCAAGCGGCCACGCAGCCGCAGCCACGCCCACCACGATGCCATACACAATCCGCTGGGTGCTGGTGGTCTCTGCAAAATGGTGACGCATACACACATTGTGAAGCCCATGAAGCCGGTTGGAGCCCGGCTTGGCACGCGTTACACCACCAGCTGTTTGATTTGCTCCAGCGCCGCTGGGTCTTCCATGGTGGTCAGGTCACCGGGGTCGCGCCCTTCACACACGGCCTGCATGGCGCGGCGCAGCATCTTGCCGCTGCGGGTTTTGGGCAAGGTGCTCACAAACCGCACACGGGCCGGGCGCGCCACGGCACCGAGTTGTTTGTCCACCAGTGCCATGATGTCGCCCTCCAGCTTCAGACGTGAGGCTTCATCGGGTGTCTGGCTGGGGTCTTTCAGCACGGCAAAAGCCATCGCCACCTGGCCTTTGAGGGCATCGGCCACACCCACCACCGCCACCTCGGCCACACTCGGGTGGCTGGTGATACTTTCCTCGATCTCGCGCGTACCCAGCCGGTGGCCGGCCACGTTGATCACGTCGTCGGTGCGGCCCAGGATGAAGAAATAACCGTCTTCGTCACGCACTCCCCAGTCGAAGGTGTTGTAGACCAGCTTGCCCGGAATACTCTTCCAGTAGGTGTTCACAAACCGTGCATCGTCGCGCCACACGGTCTGCATACAACCCGGTGGCAACGGGCCTTCGATGACGACCACCCCTTTCTGGTTGGCGCCCGCCAAGGCCTCCCCGGTGCTCTCGTCGATCAGTTTCACGTCGTAGCCGTAGGTGGGCAAACCCGGGCTGCCAAACTTGCTGGCCTGCTTTTGCACCCCGTTGGCAATACTCAGGATCGGCCAGCCGCTTTCGGTCTGCCAGTAGTTGTCGATGATGGGCACGTTGAGTGCACCGCTGATCCACTGCGCGGTGGTTTCGTCCAGCGGCTCCCCGGCCAGGAACAGGGACTGCAGGCTCGACAGGTCGTATTGGGCAATCAACGCCGGGTCTTGTTTGCGCAGCACCCGGATGGCGGTGGGGGCCGAGAACATGTGACTGACCTTGTATTTCTCCACCAGGCTCCACCACACGCCTGCGTCGGGCCTGGTGGGCAGGCCTTCGTACAGGATGGTTGACATACCCGCAATCAGCGGGCCATAGACGATGTAGCTGTGTCCCACCACCCAGCCGATGTCGCTGGTGCAAAAGAAGCTCTGGCCTGGTTGGGCGTCAAAAATCAGCGGCAGGCTGGCGGCCAGCGCCACGGTGTAGCCCCCGGTGTCGCGCTGCACACCCTTGGGTTTGCCGGTGGTGCCGCTGGTGTAGAGCGTGTAACTCGGGTGGCTGGACTCGACCCAGGCACACGGCACCTGCGCATCCAGATGCTGTTGCCGCAGATCCGCCCACAGATGGTCGCGCCCCGCCACCAGGGTGATGGGCGACAAACCCCGGTCGGCCAGCAGCACGGCATCCGGCTTGTGTTGTGCCAGCCGGATGGCTTCGTCGAGCAGAGGTTTGTAGGGCACCACTTTGCCGCCGCGCGAGCCCGCGTCAGCACTGACGATGACCTTGGGCTGGGCATCGTCGATGCGCGACGCGAGTGAACCCGATGCAAACCCGCCAAACACCACCGAGTGGATGGCCCCGATACGTGTGGCGGCCAGCATCGCAAACACGGCCTCGGCAATCATCGGCATGTAGATCAGCACCCGGTCGCCCTG
This sequence comes from Burkholderiaceae bacterium, assembly GCA_017997515.1. The sequence goes on from JAGOEY010000156.1 coordinate 4,041, forward strand.
CTGCACACCCAGCGCCAACAAAGCGGCGGCCATCCGCTGCACTTCGGTGTGCAGGTCTTGGAAGGTGTAGGTTTTTTCGGTGCCGGTTTCGGTGGAGATGGCAATCAGCGCCGCCTGGTCACCCCGTGTGGCGAGGTGGCGGTCCACCGCGTTGTGGCACAGGTTGGTGGTGCCGCCGACAAACCAGCGCGCAAACGGCGGGTTGCTGTAGTCGCACACCTGCTGGGGCGGCGTTTTCCAGTCGATACGCTGGGCCTGTTCGGCCCAGAAGCCGTCACGGTCTTCGAGGGAGCAGCGTTGAAACTCTGCGTAAGTCGTCATGAATGTCTCCGAAGTGGGCTGAACCGTCACGGTTCAATCACCGCAACTGAATTCATAATTATTCATGACAGGCTTGCGGAGGGCTGACGAATGCAACCCTCCTTCAAAATACTGTTGTTATGTACAGTTCTGTGGCAAAGTACAGCATGCCCCTGCTGCTCCCCTTGGCCGCGCACCGCGTTCCTGCCGGTTTCCCCTCCCCCGCCACCGACTACCTCGAAGACGGCCTGGACCTGAACGCCTACCTGGTGCAGCACCCGGCTGCCACCTTTCTGTTCAGTGTGCAGGGCCACTCCATGCAGGGCGCGGGCATTCTGGACGGTGACAAGGTGGTGGTGGACCGTGCGGTGGACGCGCGGCATGGGCACATCGTGGTTGCGACGGTAGATGGTGAATTCACCCTGAAGCGGCTGTACCAGCGCCACAACCGCGTGGAATTACATCCCGAGAACCCTGCGTTCCCGCCGATCCAGTTCACCGGCAGCACACAGCTGCAGATATGGGGTGTGGTGGTGGGTGTAGTGCGCCGGTATTGACATGGCATCCGCCATGCCGCTGCGCGACTCCCCACCCCAGTTCGCCCTGGTGGACGTGAACAATTTTTATGTGTCCTG
>JAGOEY010000157.1 GCA_017997515.1 Burkholderiaceae bacterium
CCGCCTGGATCCGGAGCACAGCACCGGGATCAGTGGCCGCGAGCCCGAGCGGCGGGTGCTGCTTCGGGAAGACCTGGAGGCGTGTTTGCGCCAGAGTTCGTCCGGTTTCCCCGCTACCACACTGGGGCTGTAAGAATGTGTTCAGAGTCCCGTGCCATGCCGCGGGTATTGCACCCTTGTGCAAAATTGCCACATTTTGGTGCTTTTATTGTTTTTCTGACGGACTCAGTGTTTGTAGGGATTGACCAAGAGTCCATATAATCCGAGGCTGAGCTTAATAGCGCAACTGCGGAGCTCTACCACAGCACTGAGGAATTGGGCGTTGTGGCATTCCCGGCAATGTTTTGTCCGTCCATCAAGGAAATTTGAAATGAATAAATCGCTCGTACTGGCCGCCGTGATCGCTGCCGCTGCCCTGGCTGCTTGTGGCAAGAAGGAAGAACCCGCTCCTGCACCAGCACCCGCACCTGCTGTTGAAGCACCTGCTGCTGCCCCCGTGGTGGACGCTGCCTCCGCTGCTGGCGCTGCTGTTGGCACCGCTGCTGGTACCGTTGCCGGTGCTGCTGCTGACGCCGCTGCTGGTGCTGCCTCCGCTGCTGGTGCTGCTGGCGACGCTGCCAAGGCTGCTGCTGACACCGCTGGTGATGCTGCCAAGGCTGCTGCTGACGCCGCTGCCGCTGCCGCCGCTGCTGCCAAGAAGTAATTCTTCGCTGCACCAAGAAGGCCACCGCAAGGTGGCTTTTTTACGTCTGTACTGTGTGCAGGGGTGGCATGTGTGGGGCGCGGAGCCCGTCACACTGTCAGCCAGTCGGTGCCGAGCAAAGGGTCGGCCACACCAATCTGCGCAGCTTCCCAGCCCAGGGCGTCGGCCAGTGCTGCCTGGGCCAGGGCCGGGCGGTTGTTTTGCTGGCTCAGGTGGGCGGCCACCACCTGCCGCAAGCCTGCGTGTTGCACCTGCTGGGCAATGGCCGCGGCTGCGGCGTTGGTCAGGTGGCCATACGGGCCACTCACCCGTTTTTGCAGGAAGGCCGGGTAAGCCGATGCACGGAGCATCTCAGGGTCGTGGTTGGACTCCAGCAGCAGGGTGTTGCAGCCCGCGAGTTGCTGCAGCACATGGGCCGTGGCATGCCCCAGGTCGGTTAATACACCCAGGCGGGACGCACCGTCAAAACAGGTCAGTTGTAATGGCTCGCGTGCGTCGTGGGGTACCGTGAAGGGCAGGGCCTGGAAGGTGCCCAGATCGATGGCGCAGGAGTCGTGGGCGGTGCGCAGCAGCCCGTCAAAGTCGGGCGCACCCATAGCGGTGTAGGTGCCGTGGCTCATCCAGACGGGGATACGCTGGCGCAGCGCAAAACTGCGCGCGCAACCAATGTGGTCGGCGTGTTCGTGGGTGATAAAAATGGCGTCAATGTCAGCCGGTGCCAGTCCCGCCTGCCCCAGTCGTACGCCCAGCTGGCGAATCCCCAGCCCGCAGTCCACCAGCAAACGCCGGGTCTGTATGCCGTCAAACCCCTCCACCAGCGTGGCGTTGCCCGTACTGCCACTCCCCAGACTCCGAAATCGCAACATGCCTGTCAGTTCGTTTTCAAGAAAATGGGCATATAAGGTACTGCGATTGAATGCTGACAGGTATTACGGCGCAAAGTGCGAAGCACAAGCGCTGTTCCAGCAAACACCGTGGATCTGGCTCTGCCAGTCCACTGGTGTTGCCCCCTGCAAGGGGGTAGGCGAAAGCGGAACGAAGTCCGCGCAGCCTGGGGGTGTACTTACTTCAAGTCGTCCGCAATGACCTGCAGGATGCGCTGTGCATCGGCCGACGTCTCGGGCGCGCCGGCTGCATTCAGCACCGACACGGTGGTGGCGTTGCCTTCGCTGCGCACGGCAACACGGTACTTGAGTGGTGCGATGGCGGTGTTGGAGCTGCCGAAGCTGAGGTATTTGGCGAAGAAGCCGGGCTCTTTTTTGTCGCCTGTGGGGGCGATGTAACGCACAAAGTACAGGCCCTGGCTGCGGTCACGGTCTTCCACGGTGAAGCCGGTGCGGTCGAGTGTCAGGCCCACACGGCGCCAGGCGCGGTCGAATCCGTCGTTCAGTTGCAGCACCGGCACGTTGTTCACGGTGGTGACACGGGCGGGCGCCTGGGGTGCTGTGCCTGCGGCAGATGCAGCCACCAGTGCCTTCGATTGTTCCTGGGCCACACCCAGCTTGACCATCAGGCGGCGCAGGAATTCGGCTTCCAGTTCCGGGTCGGTCGGGCGGGCTTGCCAGACCGTGCTGTCCTTGGACTGGTTGGAATAGACCTCTTGCATACCACGGTGGGTGATGTAGATCTCGGTGCCGCCGTTGGCGTTGCGTTCGACGCGGGTGCGGAACTTGTCGCGTTCGCCGGTCGAATAAATGCCGTCGAACACTTTGCCGATGGTGCTGCGGATGAAGTCCTGCGGGATCTTGGCGCGGTTTTCGGCCCAGTCGGTTTCCATGATGCCGATGGCGGCCTGGTCGGTCGTCAGGTTGAAGCCGCTTTCTTGCCAGAACTCACGCACCGGGTCCCACAGCTTGTCGGCGGGGCGGTTGATGACCAGCCAGCGCTGGTCGCCTGAACGTTCGATGCGCACGTCGCCCACCACTGCAGGGGCCGTGGTGGACACCGCCGAAGTGGCCGCAGCGCCCTGGTAGCTGCTGGCGGAGGTGACGCCGCCCGTGACGACATAACGCGAGTCTTTGGACAGCTGGGTCAGGTCCGGTGGCACGTCCAGCGAGGCCCCTTTGACGGCACTTTTGTAGTCCAGCTTGTCGCTGTCCAGCAAGGTGGTGGTGCAGGCAGACGCAGCCAGGGACAGGCCGATCAGGCCCAGTTTTGCAAAATGGTTCACAGGGAATCCTTCAAAATCTTCAGCGCTGGGGACCGGTTGACCGGTCAGAGCAGGCCACTGGCGCGCAAAGCGGCTTGGACCACGGGTTCGTTGTGGCTGGACATGGGAGTCATGGGCAGGCGCATGGTTCCCGCGCACAGGCCCATACGCTCCATGGCCCATTTCAGGGGAATGGGGTTGGCTTCGACGAACAGGTTCTTGTGGACAGGCATCAGCTTGAACTGAATCTCCATCGCACGTTTCACATCACCCGCCATGGCTGCCACACACAACTCGTGCATCAGGCGCGGGGCGATGTTGGCGGTCACGCTGACATTGCCTTGGCCGCCACACAACATGAGCGCCACAGCGGTCGGGTCGTCGCCGGAATAAACCGCAAAACCCTTGGGCACTTCGCGGATCAGCCACTGGGCACGTTCGATGTTGCCGGTGGCTTCCTTGATGCCGATGATGCCGGGCACCTGCGCCAGGCGCAAAACGGTGTCGTGCGCCATATCGGCCACGGTGCGGCCGGGCACGTTGTAGAGCACGGTGGGCAGGTCACCCACGGCTTCGGCAATCGCCTTGAAGTGCTGGTACTGGCCTTCTTGTGTGGGCTTGTTGTAGTAGGGCACGACCTGCAGCTGGCAGTCGGCGCCCACACCACGGGCGTATTGGGCCAGTTCGATCGCTTCTTTGGTCGAATTGGCGCCGCAACCGGCCATGATGGGCACACGTTTGGCGGCCTGTTCGACCGACACGCGGATGATCTCGCAGTGTTCTTCGACATTCACCGTGGGCGATTCGCCCGTGGTGCCGACGACGCCAATGCAGTCGGTGCCTTCGGCGATGTGCCAGTCGATGAGTTTGCGCAGGGTGGGGTAGTCCACGCTGCCGTCTTCAAGCATCGGGGTGACGAGCGCCACGATGCTGCCTGTAATGGGACCGGTTGAGGATGTCATGTCCGCGGTTTTAGTCGGAAATTGAGCATTCTAACGACCGCCCGCCTGCCGTATGTATCTGCCGTGCAAACGGTTGTCAAAGGCGTGACGGCGACGCCGTGGGGGCGCTGACCAGAAGGTGGCGTGGTGGCGCGCCGCCCACTGCTTCGCGCACAGCCGCAATACGCTGAACGAAGCGCGGCGGGTTGTCGACAAAACCGTCTTCAAACGCCACCACACGCAGCTCACCACAGGCGCGCAGCAGTTCACCCGGCTGCAGCAGAAAGTCGGGGCGCGACGGTTTACCCACTGTTTCATTACCAGCGGCAAAGGTCTCGTACAGCAGCGCACCGCCGGGCGCGACACTCTGCACCAGCGTGGGCAGCAGCGGCCGCCACAGGTAGTTGGTGACCACCACACCTGCAAACGCCCGCCCGGCAAAGGGCCACGGCCCGGCTTCGATGTCGGCGCAGACGGCTTCGCCCATATTTGCTATGGAATCGATAGCTGCTTGCGAAGAATCCACGGACGCTACAGCATTTTTTGATGCATAAAAATAGCGTGTATGCCTGCCGTAACCGCAGGCCACGTCCAGCACCGTGCCACCGGGCGGCACCAGGTGGGCCCAGCGGGTGATCCAGGGGGACGGAGCTTCTGTGCCGTGCATGCCGGGTTCGCTTCAGCGGGGTTTGACGTCGTCTTTGAGCGCCGCCAACGCCATCTTTTCCACCTTGCCCGGCGCAATCAGCTTCAGGAACCGGCCGAATTTGCCCTTGCCTGTCATCACGACCTCGCGCTTGCGCTGCGCCATGCCTTGCAGGATCAGCTGCGCGCAGACCTGCACCGTCATGGCGCCGTCTTCCTTGAGACCGCTGCTGCCAGCGGCCACACCTTGGGCGTTGAGCCCGCGGTAACGGATTTGTGTGTCCACCACGCCGGGGTAGGCGGTGGTCACACTCACACCTGCACCGCGCAGTTCGGCCCGCAGCGCTTCAAAAAACCCTGTCATGGCGAACTTGGTGGCGCTGTAGGCTGTGCGCCCCGGCACACCGATCAGCCCGGCCAGCGACGACACAGCGACGATGCTGCCGCCAGAAGCTTGCAAATGGGGCAGGGCGGCGTGGGTGCACCACACACTGCCCCACAGGTTGACCCGCATCAGGTCTTCGTACCAGTGCA
>JAGOEY010000158.1:0-1187 GCA_017997515.1 Burkholderiaceae bacterium
CGTTATGTGGTGCTGATGCCGAACAACCCCCGTGGTGGTGGTGTGTCGCGCCGCATCGAAGGCGAAGACCGCGCCGAGCTCAAGGAAAACATGGACCAGCTGGAGTACCCCAAGGGTGCCAGCATCATCGCCCGCACCGCAGGCATCGGCCGCTCAGCGCCCGAACTGCAGTGGGACCTGAACTACCTGCTCAAGCTCTGGTCCGCCATTGACGGCGCAGCCAAGGGCGGCAAGGGTGCCTTCCTGATTTACCAGGAATCGAGCCTGGTGATCCGCGCGATCCGCGACTACTTCAACCACGACATAGGCGACATCCTGATCGACACCGACGACGTGTTCGAACAGGCCCAGCAGTTCATGGCCCACGTGATGCCTGAACACGCTGCCCGCGTGAAGCGTTACCGCGACGACGCGGCGCTGTTCAGCCGCTTCCAGATCGAGCACCAGATCGAATCCGCCTACGCCCGCACCGTGAACCTGCCATCCGGCGGCGCCATCGTGATCGACCACACCGAAGCGCTGGTGTCCATCGACGTGAACTCGGCCCGCGCCATCAAGGGCGGCGACATCGAAGAAACCGCCACCCGCACCAACCTGGAAGCCGCCGACGAAGTGGCCCGCCAGATGCGTCTGCGCGACCTGGGCGGCCTGATCGTCATCGACTTCATCGACATGGAAGAGTCGAAGAACCGCCGCGAAGTGGAAAACCGCCTGCGCGACGCGCTGCGCCAGGACCGCGCCCGCGTGCAGTTCGGCACGATCAGCAAGTTCGGCCTGATGGAAATGAGCCGCCAGCGCCTAAAGCCTGCGCTGTCGGAAGGTTCGTCCATCCCCTGCCCCCGTTGCGGCGGCTCGGGCCACATCCGCGATACCGAATCGTCGGCGCTGCAAATTTTGCGCATCATCCAGGAAGAGTCCATGAAGGACAACACAGCCTCCGTGCTGTGCCAGGTGCCTGTCGAAGTGGCATCGTTCCTGCTGAACGAAAAACGCACCGAGATCGCCAAGATCGAACTCAAACAGCGCATCAACGTGCTGATGGTGCCCAACAAGACGCTGGAAACCCCCAACTACCGTCTGGAACGCCTGAAACACGACGACCCGCGCCTCGACCAGATCCAGGCCAGCTACAAGATGGCCGAAGAGGTGGAAGACCCCACCGCCGTGACGCGCCGCTCGCAAGAGCC
>JAGOEY010000158.1:1287-3691 GCA_017997515.1 Burkholderiaceae bacterium
GCTGCAGCCGCACGCAAGGACGACAAACCCGAAGGCCGCACTGGTGGCCGTGATGGCCAGCGCGACGGCCAACGGGGCGACGGACGCCGCGGTGGACGCAACGACCGCAATGACCGCGGTGGTGAACGCAGCGAAACCCGTGGCAACCGCGACGGCGAAGCCCGCGCACCACGCCCCGAAGGTGACGCCCGCCCCCCACGCGAACCCCGCGAAGGTGACAACCGCAACCGCCGTGGTGGCCGTGACGGTGAACAACGCGGCGAACGCAGCGACACCCGCAACGCCAACTCCCAGGGCCGCGACGGTGAAGCCCGCGCGCCACGTGACGGCGCAGAAGGCCGCGACAACCGCGGTGGCCGCAACGAGCCCCGCGAAGTCCGTGAACCACGCGAGCCGCGCGAACCACGGGAGCCCCGTGCCGACCGCCCCGAAGGTGAACGCCGGGAACCGCGTGAACCACGCGACGGCCGTGCCGAGCGCGCTCCGCGTGAACGCCGCGAGGTGGACGCCCAGAACGCTACTGAAACAGTAGCTACCACCGCCCAGCTGGCGGGCGCTGAAGGCACATTGGATGCTGAAAACGACGCCCAACGCAGCGACCGCGCACCCCGCAACGGTGAGCGTGGTGACGGTGCCGAAGGTGGCCGCCGTGAACGGGGCCGCCGTGGTGGCCGTGGCCCACGCAACACCGAAGCCGGTGTGGACGCCCAAGGCAACCCGGTGGACGACAGCCGCGCCCCGGCCCATGCCGATAGCGCAAGCGCTGCTGACGGCGACGCTGGTGAACGCACCGGTGATGCCCCAGGCCAACGCGCTGACGCCCCCGAAGGTGAAGACCGCCCCCGCCGCTCGCGTGACCGTTATGGCCGTGACCGCCGCGAACGTGGTGACCGCCCACCCCGCGACGGTGCCCAGCCAGAGCGTGATGGCGACACCGCCGCCCCGGCAGAAGCCGCTGAAGCACCCGCCCAGCCAAGCTACTTCGCCGCGTTCCAGAACGCAGCACCTGCCGCCAGCGTAGCCCCCGTGGTGGCAGCCGCAGCAGCAGCCACCGCCGTGGCCGCTGTCGCCGTGGCAAGCCGTGCGGAAGCTCCCGTGGCAGCCGCACCGGCCCCTGCGCCAGCGCCCGCCGCTGCGGTGGCCGTGGCACCTGTGCCAACGCCCGTGCCAGCACCTGCGCCGGTTGCAGCGCCAGTGGCTCCTGTTGCCACCGGCCTGCCCAAGGTCGAGGCATTTGCACTGCCGCTGAACGAACTGCAGCAAGTGGCCGAAAGCTCCGGCCTGCAGTGGGTCAACTCCGACGCCGCCAAGTTTGCCGCCGTGCAGGCCGCCATTGCCGCCGAGCCCCGCCCGGTGCATGTGCCGCGCGAACGCCCCCCGGTGGTCGTGGTCAACGAAGGCCCGCTGGTGCTGGTCGAGACACAACGCGACCTGCGCGACCTGAAGCTGCCGTTTGAGCAAGTGGCTCCCGCCCCTGCCCAACAGACCCTGCTGTAAACCAGGCCTCGGCCCCCGGTGGTGCATGCTTTTTCAAGCCTGTGCCTCCGGGGGCTTTTTCATGGGTGCCTGCCAAACCCCCACGGTCACAACCGGGGCGGAATCTGGGTTACAAACTCCCCCTGCTCTCCTCTGAAGACCCCATGCTGTTCCTGCTGTCCCCCGCCAAATCGCTCGACTACGAGACCCCGCTGCCAACCACGCTGGCGCACAGCCAGCCGCTGTTTACCAAGCAGTCGGCGGCCTTGATCAAGGTGCTGCGCCAGCAGTCCCCGCAGCAAATCGCAGAGCTGATGCACCTGAGCGACGCTTTGTCGATGCTCAACGTGGCGCGGTATACGGCCTGGTCGTCCAAATCAACCGCGAAGAATGCGCGGCAGGCCGTGCTGGCGTTTAACGGAGATGTGTACGACGGCCTGGCCGCCCGCAACCTGCCCGAGGCGGACCTGGCCTGGGCACAAGACCACCTGGCCATCCTCAGCGGGCTGTATGGCGTACTGCGCCCGCTGGATCTGCTGCAGCCCTACCGGCTGGAGATGGGCACCCGGCTGGCCACCGACAAAGGCCAGACGCTGTACCAGTTCTGGGGCACCCAGATTGCCGACTACCTGAACCAGCGCCTGCAGGCCGACGCCACCCCGGTGGTCGTCAACCTCGCATCGCAGGAGTACTTCAAGTCGGTGGACCGCAAGGTGCTCAAGGCCCGGGTGATCGACTGTGTGTTCGAGGACTGGAAGGGCGGGCAGTACAAAATCATCAGCTTCCACGCCAAACGCGCACGTGGGCTGATGGCGCGGTACGCCGTCACCCAGCGTGTCACCCTGCCGCGCCAGCTCGAAGGTTTTGACCTGGATGGTTATGCTTTTGATGCTGCCGTGTCTCTGCCAGACCGACTCGTCTTCCGCAG
>JAGOEY010000158.1:3791-4951 GCA_017997515.1 Burkholderiaceae bacterium
GTCACACCCGAACTGCGGCAATGGATCATTGCGCAGGCCGAGGCCGGTTTTGGGGCCGAGGTGGTGGTGCAGTCGATGTGTGCCTCGGGCTGGTCGGAAGACGTCGCCGTGGACGCGCTGGAAAGCACGCTGCGCGGCCACCTGAACGAGGCGGCCGTGCGCCAGGGTTTGCCATCCGCCGTGCCAGTGCCCGACCCGGCCCTTGGCGACGCACCGCTGTATGTGGATGCGGGCGACCGGCGTGTGGCTGTGCTGCAAACCATGGCCATCCCCCGCATCGTGGTGTTTGGCAACCTGCTGAGTGACGAGGAATGTGACGCCCTGATCGCGCTGGCCCAGCCGCGCATGGCACGCTCACTGACGGTGGCTACCCAGACCGGCGGCGAAGAGGTGAATGACGACCGCACCAGCAGCGGCATGTTCTTCCAGCGCGGCGAACACGAACTCGTCACCCAGATTGAAGCGCGCATCGCCCACCTGCTGCGCTGGCCGGTCGAGAACGGCGAAGGCCTGCAGATCCTGCACTACCACCCGGGTGCCGAATACAAACCACATTACGACTACTTCGACCCCAGTGCGCCCGGCACCCCCAGCATCCTCAAACGCGGCGGCCAGCGGGTTGGCACCCTGGTGATGTACCTGGGTGCGCCCGAAAAAGGCGGCGGCACGGTGTTTCCCGACGTACACCTCGAAGTGGCACCGCAACGCGGCAACGCAGTGTTCTTCAGCTACGAACGGCCCCACCCGTCCACCAAGACATTACACGGCGGCGCCCCTGTCATTCAAGGCGAAAAGTGGATCGCCACCAAATGGCTGCGTGAACGCCAATTCGACTAATTCAGACCACTTTTAACAACCAAATAGGCCTGCAGCGCATGCAGGACAAGCGTATACAGCTATGAAAATCAAAGCAAACGGCATCGACATCGAAGTGGAAGACACCGGCGGCACCGGGCCGGTGGTGGTGCTCATCATGGGCCTGGGCATGCAGCTGGTGGCCTGGCCGCTGCAGCTGGTGGATGCGCTGGTGGCGGCGGGTTACCGCGTCATCCGGCACGACAACCGCGACATCGGCCTGTCGCAGAAATTTGACGACAAAGGCGTGCCCAACCTGCTGTGGGAATCGATCAAGCTGAAGCTGGGCGTCACCCTGCGCCCGC
>JAGOEY010000159.1 GCA_017997515.1 Burkholderiaceae bacterium
CTCCGCGTGGATCTTGATCTCTTCCGAGATCACCTGCTGCAGCGGCTTGGCTTCGTCTACCGCAGACTCCATGCCCGCTTCCTGCAGCTTGGCCTTCATGTCCGGGCTGTGCAGCATGGTTTTCACGGACTGGTTCAGTTTGTCGATCACCGGCTGTGGGGTCTTGGCCGGGGCCAGCAGGCCGATCCAGGCCGACAGCACCACGTTGTTCACGCCGCCTTCCTTCAACGTGGGGATGTCGGGCGCGGTGCTGGCGCGTTTGTCGCTGAGGATGCCCACCGGGTGTAACTTGCCTGCCTTGATGTGGGGCAGGGCCTCGGGCAGCGGTGAAAACGCCATGTCCACCACACCACCCATCAGGTCGGTGATGGCGGGGGCACCGCCTTTGTAGGGCACATGCAGCATCTCCACACCCGTGCGGTTGGTGAACATCAGCCCGGCCAGGTGCTGCGGGCTGCCGTCACCCGACGACGCATAGGTCAGTTTGCCGGGGTTGGCCTTGGCGGCGGCCAGCACGTCGGCCGGGGTGGCAAAACGCGACTTGTCGCGCACCACCAGCACCATGGGCTGGTTTACCAGCTTGGTGATGGGGGTGAAGTCGGTTTCGGGGTTGTAGGGCAGCGCCTTCCAGATGCTTTTGTTGGTGGTGAGGAAGGACGCGGGCGACACCATCAGCGTGTAGCCGTCGGGTGCGGCCTTGGCCACTACCGGCACACCGATCTGGCCGGAGGCACCGGCACGGTTGTCCACCACAAACGGCTGGCCCATCTCGGCTGCGAGCTTCTGGCTGACCACGCGGGCGATCATGTCCACGCTGCCACCGGCTGGCAGGGCGACGATCACTTTGACGGGGCGGTCAGGGTAGGGGGCCTGGGCCAGTGTGGGGGTGGACAGGGTGGCGGCGCAGGTGGCGAGCAGGGTGAGGGAGAAGATGCGGCGGGTGGGCATGGGGTCCTTGGGGTTAGAGGGTTGTCGATGGGATAGCAAGCTCCATGCCGTGGTGTGGTGGCGTTAAGGGGTGGGTTTTGAATGAAATGAGGCTCTGGCGCAGGTGATACCTACGCATGCAGCTATCTAATTCATAGCGTTTGAGTTTGCGAAGGTCGTAAGCCGGGTCTCGCCCCGGCGGGCGAGGCACTTCTTCTTTGCTTCGCCAAAGAAAAGTACCCAAAAGAAAGGCGACCCGAAGTCTGGGTCCCTGCGCTGCGCTTCGGGCAACCTGCGGTGCTCGGTACCGGCAGGCGGCTGCGGAACTCGCTTCGCTCAAACAGTCCTCGCCGACCGCGCGGTGCGCGGCAACCTGCCGCCCCCTGCGCTCCTCGGCCCAGCCCCACGGGGTTGGGAGCGAAGCCCGGCGGGCCTTTGCTGCGCTCGGCCTTGAGGCGGTGGGTCAGTGCAGTTTGCGGTACAGCGTCTGGCGGCTGATGCCGAGTTGGCGGGCGGCGGCGGAGAGGTTTCCTTGGGTTTGTTGCACGGCTTGCTGGATGGCGGTGCGGGAAATGTCGGCGAGTTTTTGGTCGCTGGGTGCGTGGCTGGGGCTGTGTGTCCCGGGGCGGCCAGGTGCTGGTTTGGTTTCGGCGTGCACGGCTTCGACCAGGTCGTCGGGCAGGTGCTCCCAGCCAATACGCTGCGCCTCTGGTTCCAGCAGCGCCAGGGCGGTGCGCAGGGCGCTGGCGTACTGGCGCAGGTTTCCGGGCCAGCGGTAGGTGGCCAGGCGGGCGTGTACGTCGGGGGCGAGTTGCACTTCGGGCGCAGCACCCAGGTTGTGCAGCAGCCGAGTGGTGAGTGCGGTGAAGTCGGTGCGTTCGCGCAGTGGCGGCAGGGTCAGGGTGAGGCCGTTGATACGGTAGTAGAGGTCGCTGCGAAAGCTCCCGTCCTCCGCCGCTTCGCGCAGCGGCTGGTGGGTGGCGCAGATCAGGGCAAAGTCCACCTTCACCGCCGGGCCGCCGCCCAGGGGTAACACCTGGCGCTCCTGCAGCACGCGCAGCAGCCGGGTCTGCATCACCTGCGGCATGTCACCAATTTCGTCGAGGAACAGCGTGCCGCCGTCGGCCTCGCGGATACGGCCGGGGCTGCCTTCCTTGCGCGCGCCGGTGAATGCGCCGGGGCTGTAGCCAAAGAGTTCGGATTCGATCAGGTGCTCGGGGATGGCGGCGCAGTTGATGGCCACCAACGGGCGATGGCGCCGGGGTGAGCTGTCGTGTACCGCCTGGGCAAACAGCTCCTTGCCCACGCCCGATTCACCACACAGCAGCAGCGGAATGGACTTGCCCGCCACACGCCGCGCCTTGGTTGCGGCCGCGCGCCAGAGGGTGTCGCCGGTGTCGAGTTGGTCGAGTGCGTCAGGTTCTGCACTGGCGGGCGGGGTGGTGGGCGTTGTGCGCGCCTGGTGCAGCGGCCGCCCCTCGGTGTGGACATGGGCGTGAAAGGCCCGGCCATCGCGGCCGCGCACCACCAGGGGTGCCAGTGAGGCAGAAGGTCGCCCACCGGCACGCGCCAGCAGCGGCTCCAGACGCACGTCCAGCACGCGGGACAGGGGCGTGGTGTGGATGTCGGCGGGCGTGAGCCCCAGAAGTGTGAGTCCTTGCCGGTTGGCCCCCACGATCCAGCCGTCTTCCGACAGCGCCACGATGCCTTCGCCCACCGTGCCAATGCCGTGTGGATGGGCGTGTAAGTGCAAACGGATGGGGGCCGGGCAGGCGGCGGTGAACAGCCGGTTTTCGATCATGCGGGCCGCGGTGTTGACCAATCCCAGCGTGTGGGGGTGGTGGCTGCGGCGGTCGCCCGAAATGTCCAGAATGCCCAGCAGCGCGCCGCTGGCCGACATGATGGGCGCGGCCGCGCAGGTCAGGATGTCGTTGCACTCCAGGTAGTGTTCCGCGCCGTGGATCTCGACCTCGCCGCCTTCCGCCAGCGCCGTGCCGATGGCGTTGGTGCCTCGGTCGTGTTCATGCCAGCAGGCACCCGCCGTCAGTGCCACGCGTTCGGCCTTGCCGACAAAAGCCGCGTCGCCCAGCGTATGCATCAGCACCCCATGCCGGTCGGACAACACCACCATGCTCTGGCTGTGGCGCACCTGCTCGAACAGGTATTCCATCACCGGCTGCGAATGGTTGAGCAGGTCACGGTTGCAGGCCTGCATGTGGCGCAGGTCGGGGGCCGAGACATGCCGGGCGTCACGCTGGTGGTGGGCGGGCTGCAGGCCCGCGGCCAGGCTGCGCTGCCACGAGCGCATCAGCCGCTCATGTACGGCAATGGTGGTGGGCTGGCGGCCTTCCAGCAACTGGAGGCGTGCCTGGCGCAGCGCGGGCGCTGACACGGTGGAATGCAAGGGCATGGACTTGTCTCCTGCGGCGGTTTTTTGCCTGTCGGGTGCCAGTGTAGGGGGTGCCGGCAGTGCTGTGGCGGTATTGCCCCCGGTGTCCACACGGGTGTTCCAGAATTGGACAGGTGGGGTGAATTGGGACGTTCCAGTGCCGTCCGCAAGCCGTGTTGTTACTCAGGGTTTTCCGCAGTGGGTAGCGTGAGGTTTTCTGAAATATCTTTGTAAATCAATGGCTTGTATGGTGCCTTGTGGCAACGCCCAAAGCTGGCACAGCTCTTGATAACAAAAGGAAGCCTGCCACTTCAGGCAGCTGTTACCCCCTTATTCCAGGAGACATAAATGATCTATGCAGCCCCGGGCGCCGCTGGTGCCAAAGTGACTTACAAGCCACGCTACGACAACTTCATCGGCGGCCAGTGGGTGGCCCCGGTCAAGGGCCAGTACTTTGACGTGGTGACACCGATTTCCGGCAAGGTCTACACCCAGGCCGCCCGCTCCACCGCGGAAGACATTGAGCTGGCGCTGGACGCCGCCCACGCCGCCGCCGACAAATGGGGCAAGACCTCAGCGGCAGAACGCTCGAACGTGCTGCTTAAGATCGCCGACCGCATCGAGGCCAACCTCGAGCTGCTGGCCTACGCCGAAACCGTGGACAACGGCAAACCCATCCGCGAAACGCTGAACGCCGACATCCCGCTGGCCGTCGACCATTTCCGCTACTTCGCTGGCGCTGTGCGCGCGCAGGAAGGCGGCATCAGCGAGATCGACGAAAACACCGTGGCCTACCACCTGCACGAGCCGTTGGGTGTGGTGGGGCAGATCATTCCGTGGAACTTCCCGATCCTGATGGCCGCCTGGAAGCTGGCCCCGGCGCTGGCCGCGGGCAATTGCGTGGTGCTCAAACCGGCGGAATCCACCCCCATCAGCATCCTGCTGCTGGCCGACCTGATCAACGACCTGCTGCCCGCAGGCACGCTCAACATCGTCAACGGCTTTGGCCGCGAAGCCGGTATGCCGCTGGCCACCAGCCGCCGCATCGCCAAGATTGCCTTCACCGGCAGCACCAGCACTGGCCGCGTCATCGCCCAGGCCGCCGCCAACAGCCTGATCCCGGCCACGCTGGAGCTGGGTGGCAAGAGCCCCAACGTGTTCTTTGCCGACATCATGGACAAGGACGACAGCTTCCTCGACAAAGCCATTGAAGGACTGGTGCTGTTTGCGTTTAACCAGGGTGAGGTCTGCACCTGCCCGTCGCGTGCGCTGATCCAGGAGTCGATCTACGACAAGTTCATGGAGCGTGTGCTGAAACGTGTGGCAGCCATCAAGCAGGGCAACCCGCTGGACACCGACACCATGATCGGTGCCCAGGCGTCGAAAGAGCAGCTGACCAAAATCCTGTCCTACCTCGACCTGGGCGTGCAAGAGGGTGCGCAGGTGCTGGCAGGTGGTGCGCAGGCCCACCAGGAAGGTGACCTGGCCGGTGGTTACTACGTGCAGCCCACGCTGTTCAAGGGCCACAACAAGATGCGCATCTTCCAGGAAGAAATCTTCGGCCCGGTGCTGGCCGTGACGACCTTCAAGGACGAAGCCGAAGCGTTGGAACTTGCCAACGACAC
>JAGOEY010000021.1 GCA_017997515.1 Burkholderiaceae bacterium
CTGGTGTCGCCCCCTGCAAGGGGGAAGGAGAAGCGGAACGAAGTCCGCGCAGCCTGGGGGTGTTCAATCAGAACGGCGAGTTCGGATAGTAGAAATCCTTGGCATTCTCTTTGGTGATCAGCACCGAAGGAATGATGGTCGTGGCGGGCAGCTTCTCACCCTTGAGGCGCGCTTCGGCGGTGAGCTTGATCGCGTCGTAGATGAACTTGGGCGAGTAGCTCACGTCGGCACCGAGGCGTTTGTCCTTGCCGTCCATGATGGACTTGACCATACCCTTGGCACCGGCGCCGCCGAACACGATCTTGATGTCGTCGCGCTTGGCTTGCTCGATGGCCTTGAGCACACCCACGGCCATGTCGTCGTCGGCGGCCCAGATGGCGTCGATCTGCTTGAAGCGGGTCAGGTAGTCCTGCGTGACCTTGAAGGCGTCGTCGCGGTTCCAGTTGGCGTATTTGGCGTCGAGCAGCTTGATGTCGGGGTAGTTCTTGAGCACGGCGTTGAAGGCGTCCATACGCTCGTTGTCCAGCGTGGTGGCGATACCGCGCAGGGCGACCACATTGCCTTTGCCGCCGAGTTGTTTGGCGATGTACTCAGCGGGGATCTTGCCGAAGGCGGTGTTGTCACCGGCCACATAGGCGTCTTGTGCGCTGGTGTCGGTCAGGCCGCGGTCCACCACGGTCACATACGCACCCTTGGCCTTGACCTGGGCGACCGGCTTGGTGAGCGCAGCGGATTCAAACGGGAACACGACCAGTGCGTTGATCTTGCTGACGGTGGACAGGTCCTGCAGCTGATTGGCCTGCTCGGGCGCGTTGGCTGCTGTCTTGATGGTGATCTTCAGGTCTTTGTGCTGCTTCTCCAGATCCTTCTTGGCCTGGTTGGCCCAGTAGTTGATGCCGCCCATGAAGCTGTGGGTGGCGGCCGGGATCGACACACCAACGTGGACCTTTTCGGCGGCGAGTACGGGCATGGAAGCAAGCGCTGCAGCAGCCACGGCTGTGAGAGCGATACGACGGGTGAAAGTTGTCATGTGAAATGTCTCCTTGTGGTGGATGGAACGGGAACGGGAAAAACTAGCGGCGCCCGCGCTGCAGGAACGCGACGACGATGATGACGAAGCCCTGCACCGCAGCGTTGAGGTACACACTGATGATGCTGGTGAGGTTCAGGATGTTGCTGATGACCGAGAGCAGGATGGCGCCGATGACAGTGCCGGTGATACTGCCCGCGCCGCCCTTCAAAGCGGTGCCGCCAACAATCACGGCGGCGATGGCTTCCAGCTCCCACAGCAGGCCGGTGGTGGGGGACGCAGAGCCCAGGCGCGGCACATACAGCAGCGTGGCGATGCCCACACACACGCCGAGCAAAACATAGGTGAGGATCTTCACCCGGTCCACGTCCACAGCAGCGTAACGTGCCACCTGTTCGTTGGAGCCGATGGCCTGCACGTAACGGCCGTAGGCAGTGCGGTTCAGGATGACACCACCAATCACCGCCACCACCACAAACACCAGCACCGGCACGGGAATGCCGAGCAGGCTGGCGTAGTACACGGGTGCGTACAGGTCGGCCAGGTCGTTGTCGAGCGTGAGTGCGCCGCCGTCGGCAAAGTAGGTGAGGTAGGCGCGGAAGATACCGAGGGTGCCCAGCGTGACGATGAAGGGCTCGATGCGCCCCTTGGTGATCAGCAGGCCATGGGCCAGGCCGAACATCGCGCCCAGCACCACGGCCAGGGCGGCACCCGCCACCACCGCCAGCATCGGCGACCCGAGCGCCGGGCCGGCCCAGTTGATGAACATGATCACACTGCCCGCAATCAACGCGGCCATCGAGCCCACCGACAAATCGATGCCGCCCGAGATGATCACAAAACACATACCCACCGCGATGATGCCGATGAAGGACGTGCGGGTGAGCACGTTCAGCGCGTTGTCGGGCGTTGCGAAGTCGCTGTTGAGCAGCGTGCCGGCGATACACAGCAGCACCAGGCCGATAACCGGCCCGAGGCCATGCAGGCGCTCGGTCCAGCGGGGCGCAGCTTCGCTGCGGTGTGCGGCGGCGTCAGGCTGCGGCGGGGGAGTCTGCAGTTCCGGTGGCATGAGCAATGAGCTCCTCTTCAGTCAAATGGGCCGCGTCCAATGTGGCAACCAACTGGCCTGCACGCATCACCGCCACGCGGTGGCACAGGCCAATCAATTCCATCAGTTCGGACGACACAACGATCACCGCGAGCCCTTCGCGGGCGAGTCGCTGGACCAGGAAATAGATGTCGCGTTTGGCGCCCACGTCCACGCCGCGTGTGGGCTCGTCGAGCACCACCACCTTGGGCTGGGGCTGCAGCACTTTGGCCAGGGCCAGCTTCTGCTGGTTGCCGCCGGACAGGGACGAGGCTTTCACGTCCAATGAGCCGGTGCGGATGCCGTAGTCCTTCACCGCGTCGGTGAGGGCCTTGCGTTCGGCTTCGGGCTGGAGCCAGGGCTGGGCATAACGCTCCAGCGCCATCAGGGTCAGGTTCTGGCGCAGGCCGAAGTGCACGTGTAAGCCTTTGCCTTTGCGGTCTTCGCTGAGGTAGGTCAGGCCGTGCCGTGCTGCGTCGCCCGGGCTGCGCCAGCCTTTGCCGCCGGGCACGGGCTGGCCCCGCATGTCAACGCTGCCACTCGCTGGACGCAGGCCCAGCAGGCCTTCAAACAGCTCGGTGCGTCCCGCGCCGACCAGGCCGGCGAAGCCAAGAATCTCGCCGGGGCGCACCTCGAAGTCCACCGACTGCGCCCAACCGGGCACGCAGAAACCACGCACCCGCAGTGCCGCAGCACCCTCTGCCACCACCACATCACGCGGCGGGTAAAGGTCGGCCAACTCGCGGCCGACCATGAGGTTGGCCATCTTCTGGCGGGACACTTCGGCGGTGGGGGCACGGGCCACGAAGCGGCCGTCGCGCATCACGACCACCTCGTCGGTAACACGCTCCACTTCGTCGAGCTTGTGCGAGATGTAGACGATGGTCACGCCATCGGCGCGCAACTGGGCGATCAGCTTGAACAGGCGCTCGGTCTCGCCGGGCGTCAACGTTGCGGTGGGCTCGTCCATGATGAGCAGGCGCGCGTTGCGGGCAATGGCCTTCGCAATCTCCACCAGCTGCTTCTCGGCCACGATGAGGCGGCGCACGCGGGTAGCAGGGTCGAGCTGCAGGCCGACGGCGGCAAGTGCCGCAGCGGCGTCGCGCTCCATGGCCGCGTCGTCGAGGAAGATGCCCTTCTTCTTTTCATGGCCCAGAAAGATGTTCTGCGCCACGCTCAGGTCTTCGGCGAGGTTGAACTCCTGGTGGATCAGCACGATGCCCAGAGCCTCGGCGTCACGCGAGCTGCGGAACTGCTGCGGCTGGCCGTTGATGCGCAATTCGCCGCCCGTCAGGCTTTCGTAGCCGGACAGGATTTTCATCAGCGTGGACTTACCGGCGCCGTTCTCACCCAGCAGGCCATAGACCTGGCCCGGCGCGAGCGCAAAACTGACGCCATGCAGCACCTGCACCGGTCCGAAGGTCTTGACCACCTGGTCGAATTCGACGGCCACGGAGGCCTTGTGGGTGTTTGTCATGGTGCGACCCCCCGGGCCTTGAGGGTTTCATGCATGGCCAGCACACCCGCGCCCACGACGCCGCCCTGGGCGCCGAGCGGCGTGTACTGGATTTCGAGGTGGCGCGTGGAAAGTGCCAGTGAGCGTTGGTACACACTTTGCCGCACCGCAGCGAGAAACAAAGGGCCGATGCGGGTGATGCCGCCGCCAATGAACACATGCGACGGGTTGAAGAAGTTGACCACCGACGCGAGCATTTGCCCAATCAGGCTGCCCGCGCGCTGGATGATGCTGTTGGCTGCGGCGTCACCTGCGCGGCTGGCCAGCCCGACGTCGGTGGCGTCGATGTGGCCCTGCGCCCGCAAGATGTCGGCCAGCGCCACACTCTGGCCCGTCTCGGCGGCTTCGGTGGCCAAACGTGTGATGGCGGGGCCGGCGGCCATGGCTTCCACGCAACCGAGGTTGCCGCAGTGGCAGCGCGGGCCGGCCTGGTCAACGCAGATGTGTCCTACGTCCCCAGCCGACCCTGTGGCTCCGCGGTACACCTCGCCGTGGCACACGATGCCGCAGCCGATGCCGGTGCCCACCTTGATGACCAAAAAGTTGCTGAGGGAGCGCTGCAGGCGCCAGGATTCGGCCAGTGCCATGAGGTTGACGTCGTTGTCGACAAACACAGGGGCGGCATAGTCTTCGCGCAGGTAATCGCGGATGGAGAAGCTGTCCCAACCCGGCATGAGTGGCGGGTTGACCAGTTGGCCAATGCCGAAGTTGACCGGGCCCGGCACACCAATACCGATACCCACAACTGCTTTGGCGGTAGCGCCTGACTCCGCGAGCACGTCGCGCATCAGCGCCCGCATGCGGGCGAGCACCACACCAGGGCCTTGGCGCACGTCGATCACTTCGGTACGTTGCACCATCACGCTCAGGTCGAGCCGCAGCACTGCGACGTCAAGGCTGGTGGCGCCAATGTCCACACCGACCAGCACACCCAGATTGCCATGCAGTTGGAGGTTTTCGGCGCGGCGGCCGCCAGACGATTGCTGCAGGCCGGCTTCGGTCAGCAGGCCTTGCTCTACAAGACCGGCAATCAGGCCGTTGGCCTTGCTGCGCGAGAAGCCCAGCCGTTCGGCCATGCCATGGCGCGAGCCGCCGCCCGACCAGAAGGTCGCGTCCAGCACCTGCATTTCATCGGCAGTGAGTCCACTCCAGCGCGCCACGTTTTGTCTCCGGTTGCACGTCAACCAGCCTCTCGGGGCTGGGGTTGCCGAATACTAGGCGAGTGACTTCGGCTATACAAGACCTAACTTCAGCTAATTTTTGTTTTAAGTGACTTGCAAGCAAATAAAAACGGGCATAAAAAAAGCCGCCCGAGGGCGGCTTCTGGGCACAACGGCGCAAGCGCCGTTTGCTTATTTCTTGTCGCGGTACTTGCGCAGGGCAGCAATTTGCGCCGCCATCACGGCCAGTTCGGACTGGGCACGTGCCAGGTCCAGCTCGCCGCTTGCGTTCTTCAGTGCTTCTTCTGCAGCAGCGCGGGCCGCACTGGCCTTGCCTTCGTCCAGGTCCTTGCCGCGAATCGCGGTGTCGGACAGCACGGTCACACAATGTGGTTGCACTTCCAGAATGCCGCCGGCGACGAACACGAATTCTTCGGTTCCGTTTTCCAGCTGGATACGCACCGAGCCGGGCTTGATGCGCGTGATCAGCGGCGTGTGGCGCGGCTTGATGCCGAGCTCGCCCGCTTCACCGGGCAGGGCCACAAAGGTGGCTTCACCGGAGAAGATCAGCTCTTCTGCGCTGACGACGTCAACATGAATGGTTGCCATCTGGGTTCCTTAAAAGGTTGAAATAACAGCGTAAAAGCAGATCGGGGAGGCCTGTCTGGTACGCACGGCCTACCCCGTGCCTGCTTTAGGCCGCTGCCATTTTCTTGGCCTTCTCAAAAGCCTCGTCGATGGTGCCGACCATGTAGAACGCTTGTTCTGGCAGGTGGTCACATTCGCCGCCGGTAATCATCTTGAAACCACGGATGGTTTCAGACAAAGGCACGTACTTGCCTGGCGAGCCCGTGAACACTTCGGCCACGTGGAATGGCTGGGACAGGAAACGCTGGATCTTCCGGGCGCGGGCCACAGCCAGCTTGTCGTCGGGAGCCAGTTCGTCCATACCCAGAATCGCGATGATGTCGCGCAATTCCTTGTAGCGTTGCAGCGTACCTTGCACAGCGCGGGCCGTGTTGTAGTGGTCTTCACCCACCACGTTCGGGTCGAGCTGACGCGAGGTGGAGTCCAGTGGGTCCACAGCAGGGTAGATACCCAGCGACGCGATGTCACGGGACAACACGACGGTGGAGTCCAAGTGGGCAAAGGTCGTGGCAGGCGATGGGTCGGTCAAGTCATCCGCTGGCACGTAAACGGCCTGGATAGAGGTGATCGAACCCACCTTGGTGGACGTAATACGCTCTTGCAGGCGGCCCATTTCTTCGGCCAGCGTAGGCTGGTAACCCACGGCGGAAGGCATACGACCCAGCAGAGCGGACACTTCGGTACCGGCCAGTGTGTAGCGGTAGATGTTGTCCACGAAGAACAGCACGTCCTTGCCTTCGTCGCGGAACGACTCGGCAATGGTCAGGCCGGTCAGCGCAACGCGCAGACGGTTGCCTGGGGGTTCGTTCATCTGACCGTAGACCATGGCCACTTTGGATTCGACCAGGTTCTCGAGGTTCACCACGCCGGAGTCGGCCATCTCGTGGTAGAAGTCGTTCCCTTCGCGGGTACGTTCACCCACACCGGCGAACACGGACAAACCGCTGTGCGCCTTGGCGATGTTGTTGATGAGCTCCATCATGTTCACGGTTTTGCCCACACCGGCACCACCGAACAGGCCCACCTTGCCGCCCTTGGCGAACGGGCAAACCAGGTCAATCACCTTGATGCCGGTTTCCAGCAGCTCTTGCGATGGCGACAGTTCGTCGTAGGCCGGGGCCTTGCGGTGGATAGAAGCGGTGAGCTCCTGGCTAACTTCACCACGTTCGTCGATCGGGCGACCGAGCACGTCCATGATGCGGCCCAGCGTGGCTTTACCCACGGGGACCGTGATGGAAGCACCGGTGTTGGTGACCATCAGGCCACGGCGCAGACCGTCGCTGGAACCCAGCGCAATGGTACGCACCACGCCGTCACCCAGCTGCTGTTGCACTTCCAGTGTCAGACCTTCGAGCTTGAGTGCGTCGTAGATCTTGGGCATCTGGTCACGTGGGAATTCCACGTCGACCACGGCGCCGATACATTGAACAATTTTTCCTTGGGCTTGAGCCATATTTCGCTCCAATTAGTTTGATTCTTGCAGTGCGGGTGGGCAGATCAGCCGCTGATGGCTGCCGCGCCGGACACGATTTCGGACAGTTCTTTGGTAATGGCCGCTTGCCGGGTCTTGTTGTAGACCAGTTTCAGCTCACCAATGACGTTGCCCGCGTTGTCGGTTGCAGCCTTCATGGCCACCATCCGGGCTGAGTGCTCGGACGCCATGTTTTCTGCCACCGCCTGGTAGATCAGGGATTCGACGTAACGCACCAGCAGCTCGTCGATCACGCTTTGTGCATCGGGCTCGTAGATGTAGTCCCAGCTGTGGGCATCGCCATCCGCCTTGAGCGCGTCGGCCTTGAGCGGCAAAAGCTGCTCAACCACCGGCTCTTGCTTCACCGTGTTGATGAACTTGGTGTACGACAGGTACACCGCGTTAATCCGGCCTTCAGCGTATGCGTCGAGCAGCACCTTGGCGGGGCCAATGAGCTTGTCGAGGTGCGGCTTGTCGCCCAGTTGCGTCACATGCGACACCACCTTGGCACCCACACGGTTCAGGAACCCGAGACCCTTGTTGCCAATGGCCACAGCTTCGGTGGACACGCCTTCAGACTGCAGTTCACGCAGCTTGGTTGTGACCGCACGCAGCACGTTGGTGTTCAGACCGCCGCACAACCCCTTGTCCGTCGTGACCACGATGACACCAGCGACTTTGGCGTCGTTGGTTTTCATGAAGGCATGCACGTATTCCGGGTTGGCCTTACCAAGGTTCGCCGCAATATTGCGGATCTTCTCGCTGTAAGGACGGGCGGCGCGCATGCGCTCCTGCGCCTTGCGCATCTTGGACACGGAGACCATTTCCATGGCCTTGGTGATCTTCTTCGTGTTTTCGAAGCTCTTGATCTGGCCGCGAATTTCCTTGCCTGTTGCCATAGTTGACTCCTTGGGTCGTCAGATCCGTTCAGTCAAAACTCAGGCGAAAGATTTCTTGAACGCGCCAACGGCAGCGGTCAATTCAGCTTCAGAGTCCTTGTCCAGCGCCTTGCTCTGCTCGATCTTGTCCAGCAGAGGGCCGTAGCTGCTCTTCAGGAACTGGTGCAGGCCGTGTTCGAAGGACAGAACCTTCTTCACGTCGATGTCGTCCAGGAAACCCTTGTTCACCGCGAACAGCGTAGCACCCATCAGCGAGATAGGCAGCGGGCTGTACTGGGCTTGCTTGAGCAGTTCCGTCACGCGGGCACCGCGGTCGAGTTGCTTGCGGGTGGACTCGTCCAGGTCAGAAGCGAACTGTGCAAAAGCTGCCAGTTCACGGTACTGCGCCAAGTCGGTACGGATACCGCCAGACTGGCCCTTGATGATCTTGGTTTGCGCAGCCGAACCCACACGCGACACCGAGATACCGGCGTTGATAGCGGGGCGGATACCAGCGTTGAACAGTGAGGTTTCCAGGAAGATCTGGCCGTCGGTGATCGAGATCACGTTGGTTGGCACGAAAGCGGACACGTCACCAGCTTGCGTTTCGATGATCGGCAGTGCCGTCAGCGAACCGGTCTTGCCTTTGACTTCACCCTTGGTGAAGGCTTCGACGTAGTCGGCATTCACACGGGCGGCACGTTCCAGCAAGCGGCTGTGCAGATAGAACACGTCGCCAGGGTAGGCTTCGCGGCCTGGTGGACGGCGCAGCAGCAAGGAAACCTGGCGGTAAGCCACGGCTTGCTTGGACAGGTCGTCGTAAACGATCAGTGCGTCTTCGCCGCGGTCGCGGAAGTATTCACCCATCGTGCAGCCGGAGTAGGCAGACACGTACTGCATGGCAGCGGATTCAGAAGCGGATGCGGCGACCACAATCGTGTAGTCCATGGCACCGGCTTGTTCCAGCGCACGCACCACGTTCTTGATCGACGAGGCCTTTTGGCCAATCGCGACGTACACGCAGCTCACGCCCTGGCCCTTTTGGGCGATGATGGCGTCGATGGCCACAGCCGTCTTGCCGGTCTGGCGGTCGCCAATGATCAGCTCGCGCTGGCCACGGCCGATTGGCACCATCGAGTCAATCGACTTGATACCGGTTTGCAGAGGCTGGTCCACCGATTTACGGGCGATAACACCAGGCGCAACCTTTTCGATCACGTCGGTCATCTTGGCATTGATCGGGCCCTTGCCGTCAATAGGCTGACCCAGCGCATTGACCACACGGCCAATCAGCTCGGGGCCCACGGGCACTTCCAGAATACGACCCGTGCACTTGACGGTGTTGCCTTCGGAGATGTGCTCGTATTCGCCCAGAATCACGGCACCCACGGAGTCACGCTCCAGATTCAACGCGAGGCCGTACGATGGCACGCCATCGGCACCAGCGGGGAATTCGAGCATTTCGCCCGCCATCACATCGGACAAGCCGTGGACGCGCACGATACCGTCGGTCACCGAGACAACGGTGCCCTGGTTACGGATGTCCGTGCTGCCCGCCAGCCCCTCAATGCGGCTCTTGATCAGTTCAGAAATTTCTGCGGGATTGAGTTGCATGACTCTTTCCTTCTTTCTTTGGTTAGCCGAGGCCCTGTGCCGCGATTACGCGGTCAGAGCCACTTTCATTTGTTCCAGACGGGCTTTGACGGAAGTGTCCAGCACTTCGTCACCCACGACCACGCGCACACCGCCAATCAAGGACGGATCCTGCAGCACGGAGACGTTGAGCTTGCGCCCAAAGCGTTTTTCCAGCGTCGCACCCAAATCGGTCAGCGCATCGCTGCCGATCGGGAAAGCGCTGTACACCACTGCATCTGACGAGCCATTACGGGCGTTCATCAGGGCGCGGAATTGCACGGCGATTTCCGGCAAAGCAGCGAGACGGCCATTGTCGAGAATGGCATGCAGGAAGTTCTTGCCCACGTCAGGCAAAGCGTTTTGCGCCAAGCCTGCGATCAGGTCAAACACCTGCTGCGACGCAAGCTTTGGATTGGCGGCGGCCTGCTGCAGCTGCGGGTTACCCGCAATCGCAGCCAGCTCGTCGACCCACCCAGCAGTCTGAGCGACATCCAGACCGGCACCTTGGGTGGCGGACTTGAACAACGCTTCAGCGTACGGACGGGCAATGGTGGCGAGTTCGGCCATGGTTGTCCTCAAACGTACGGGTTACAGCTCGGTCTTCAGGCGGTTCAGCAGGTCTGCATGGATGCCGGCATCGACTTCCTTGCGCAGAATCTGCTCAGCGCCTTTGACAGCCAGTGCGGACACCTGCTCGCGCAGAACCTCACGGGCCTTGACGGATTGCTGTTCGGCTTCGGCACGGGCGGCAGCAACAATCTTGTTGCCTTCTTCCGTGGCGCGGGCCTTGGCTTCTTCGATGATGGCCTGGGCACGACGCTCCGCATCCGCCAAGCGGCTCGCGGTCACGTTACGTGACTCGGACAATTCCTTTTCGACGCGCTGGTTGGCAGCGGCGAGTTCGGTTTTGGCGCGGTCAGCGGCAGCCAGGCCATCGGCGATTTTCTGGGCTCGCTCATCCAGCGCTTTTGCGATGGGCGGCCACACGAATTTCATCGTGAACAGCACCAGCAGCAAGAAGACGATGGCCTGAACGAACAGGGTCGCGTTGATACTCACGGCAACACCTTTCTAGTTGGGCGTTGAACGGAAGCTTAGGCCAGAACGAAGGGGTTGGCGAAAGCAAACAGCAGGGCGATAGCCACACCGATCAGGAAAGCAGCGTCGATCAGACCGGCCAAGATGAACATCTTGGTTTGCAGTTCGTTGATCAGTTCAGGCTGGCGTGCCGAAGCTTCGAGGAACTTGCCACCCATCAGGGCGATACCGATAGATGCACCGATAGCGCCGAGACCGACGATCAAACCACAAGCCAGAGCGACGAGACCGAGAACGTTTTCCATGATGACTCCTTTGGGACAGATTAAAAAAAGAAAAAAGCGAAACGAAAACTAGTGGGCTTCATGTGCCTGGCCGAGATAAATCAGGGTCAGCATCATGAAAATGAAAGCCTGGAGTGTGATCACCAAGATATGGAAGATCGCCCAGATGGTGCCGGCGATGATGTGCCCGATAGGCATCAACACCCCCGTCAACGACAGAGCCGCTGCGCCACCCATCAGCGCAATCAGCATAAAGACCAACTCACCCGCATACATGTTGCCGAACAACCGCATGCCATGCGACACCGTTTTGGCCATGTATTCAATAATTTGCATCAACAGGTTGATGGGCCACAGCACGGGGTGGGCACCAAATGGCGCCGTCACCAGCTCATGGCCCCAGCCGCCCAGGCCTTTGATCTTGATGCTGTACAGCAGGCACAGGAACAATACGGCGGTGGACAGGCCCAACGTGGTCGAGAGATCGGCCGTGGGAACCACACGCATGTAGGCATGGGCAGGGTCATGGCCCGCAGCGCCGTGGGCCAGCGCCCAGATTTGCGGCAGCAAGTCCACAGGCAACATGTCCATGGCGTTCAGCAGGAAAATCCAGACAAACACGGTCAGGGCCAGCGGCGCAATGAAGCGGCGGCTACGCTCGTTATGGATGTTGGCCTTGGTCTGGTTGCCCACCATTTCGACCAGCATTTCGACTGCCGCCTGAAAACGACCTGGAACACCGGAGTGCGCCTTGCGTGCGGCAAGCCACAACACGAAGCAACCGATCACACCGATGACCAAAGCGGTCAGGATGGAGTCCAGATTGATAACGGAAAAATCTACGATCTTGGTCTGCTTGACCGACTGAAAGTCTCTCCAGGTGACCTGCCAATGGGTCAAGTGGTGAACGATATATTCACTGGCGGTGGGTGCGTGTCCTTCTGCGGCCATCTCAGGTTTTTCCTTCAGTTCTTCACGAAGCAGTTCAATCCAGTTTCGATCTTCTGGACTGCACCACAAGTGCAATCCAGTACGTTTTCATGGTGAGCACCATGCCAGCCACCAAGGCCAGCCAGCTCAAACCAAGCACCACCCTGGGGGCCGCCACCAATATGGCAACCGTCAGGATGATCTTTACCATTTCCCACCCAAAGAACCTCAGCATCGCAACGCCGGGCTCTTGAACATTTTTGTGCCGCAGCACACCCCGGGCAAACAAGGCCGCAGGAACCAGCACCGCCAGTGCACCGTATCCGGCAGACCAGCCTGCGCTTTGCCGACCGGTCAGCGCCCAGGCAGCCAACGCCACCAAGCACCCCACCAACGCCTGCATTGCAAGAATTCGCCAAACAGAGACTTGCGGATTTGCGTCGCGCCACTGTTGTGCCTCGTCGGCACTCAGGGGCTTGAAATCGCTGTCCTGGTCGTCATCTTCTGCATGAGGGGTGATTGTTTTCATTGTGTATGACACCCCGCTGACGGCCGGGAAACCCGACAAAGCCATTGATTATAAGTAAAAACCCGTGCGAGTTTGCCAAGAACTTGGATACGGGGGCCAAATCATGCCTGTCGTCCGCTGAAACCTGCAGGCCAACCCCATCCGTTTGCCGTGTATTCCCGCCACAAACAGCGGTCTGACGTGGGTGTGGTTTTTGCACCAACAATGCGCACGACTGCTGTGCCTGCAGCCCCAAAAATGCACCCACCACCCTTGGATAATCACACCATGAGCACACCAACGCCCCCTCCCATCCTGGGCCAGCAATCCACCACCGATGTGGCAGACACCCGCAAGGAATCGCTGATCACCTACCCGTCACTTTTCCCCATCAAGGTCATGGGGGTGAAGGCAGACGGTTTTGTCCATGCCATCACCGTGATTGCCCAGCAATTTGACCCCAGCTTTGACGCCAGCACGATCGAGCTGCGCCCCAGCAAGGCCGGCAACTACCTCGGCGTCACCATCACTGTGACCGCCACCAGCCGCGAACAGCTCGATGCGCTGTACCGCACGCTGTCCACCCACCCGATGGTCAAGGTGGTGCTGTAAGCCATGGTGATAGACATCCGGCAGCTGGGCCGTGTGGACTACCTCCCCACGTATGTCGCCATGCAGGATTTTACGGCCCAGCGCATACCAGACGGCCCTGATGCGCTATGGATATGTGAGCACAACCCGGTGTTTACCCAAGGCCTGGCAGGCAAAGCGGAGCACATACTGCACAACGACGTCGCCATTCCCGTGGTGCAAACCAACCGGGGCGGCCAAGTCACCTTCCACGGACCAGGCCAGGTGGTGGCCTACCCGTTGATCGACCTGCAGCGCGCCGGGTACTACGTCAAGGAATACGTCTACCGCGTTGAAGAGTCCGTGTTGCGCACGCTGGCGCACTTCGGCGTCACCGGGCACCGGGTGGCAGGTGCACCCGGCATTTACGTGCGCTTGGACGACCCTTTTTCGCATGCGGCACTGACAGGCCCTGCGCATCCGGGCGACCCATTCCGGGGCCTGGGCAAGATTGCCGCGCTGGGTATCAAGGTCAGCCGGCACTGCACCTACCACGGTGTGGCCCTTAACGTGGCCATGGACCTGGAACCCTACAGCCGCATCAACCCTTGCGGCTACGCAAACCTGCAAACCGTGGACCTTTCTACAATCGGGGTTCAAACCACTTGGGACGAAGCTGCGGGCGTGCTGGCCTCCAAACTCAGCGCATTTCTCGCACCGTGATCTGATGAGCACTCATGAAGTCGTGCGCGATGCGCAATCCGTAGAAGCCTACAACCCGCTGGCCAAGCAGAAGGCTGGCGCCAAGCTGTCGCGTATCCCGGTCAAGGTGGTGCAGGGCGAAATGCTCAAGAAGCCGGACTGGATCCGCGTCAAGGCGGGCAGCCCCACCACCCGCTTCTACGAAATCAAGGACATCCTGCGCGAGAACAAGCTGCACACGGTGTGTGAAGAGGCGTCCTGTCCCAACATCGGTGAATGTTTCGGCAAGGGCACAGCCACCTTCATGATCATGGGTGACAAGTGCACCCGCCGCTGCCCGTTCTGCGACGTGGGCCATGGCCGCCCCGACCCGCTGGACAAGGACGAGCCGCTGAACCTGGCCAAGACCATTGCCCAGTTGCGCCTGAAGTACGTCGTAATCACCAGCGTGGACCGCGATGACCTGCGCGACGGCGGCAGCGGCCACTTCGTCGAGTGCATCAAGAACATCCGTGAGCTGTCGCCCAGCACCCAAATTGAAATCCTGGTGCCCGACTTCCGTGGCCGCGACGACCGCGCGCTGGAAATCCTGAAGGCCGCACCGCCCGACGTGATGAACCACAACCTCGAAACCGCGCCCCGCCTGTACAAGGAAGCGCGCCCGGGCAGTGACTACCAGTTCAGCCTGAACCTGCTCAAGAAGTTCAAGGCGCTGCACCCCAACGTGCCGACCAAGAGCGGCATCATGGTTGGCTTGGGTGAAACCGACGAAGAAATCCTGCAAGTCATGCGCGACATGCGTGCCCACGACATCGACATGCTGACCATTGGCCAGTACCTGTCACCGTCCACCTCTCACCTGCCCGTGCGCCGCTACGTACACCCCGACACCTTCAAGATGTTCGAGGAAGAGGCCTACAAGATGGGCTTCAGCCACGCAGCCGTGGGTGCGATGGTGCGGTCGTCCTACCATGCAGACGAGCAAGCCCATGCCGCGTCGCTGCACGCGAACGACACGCCCTGAAACAAACCCATGCGCCAGGGACAGGCGCTGTGATTTTCCCGGCAGATACACATGCCGGTGGGGGCAGGCGCGATAGACTGGGGCATGCCTGAACCCCTTCTTCCCTCCGACATCTCCCCCACAGATACCGCAGTGCCACCTGCCAGCCGCGTCAGCCCTTGGTGGCGTGCCCTGAGTGTGCTGCTGCTGCTGGCTTTGCTGCTGGGCTGGGCCGCAAGCGCCAGCATGACCGAGCAGCTGAAAGCGCAGATTCGCCACCTTCAAAGCAAAGTGGCGGTGCTGCCCCAAGTCAAACATATTTCTGTGCTGCTGGACACCCAGCAGCAGCCCGCCCTGCTCGTGACATTCGACCCCGGCGCGGGTGTGCTGCAGTTGCAACGCCTCAACGACGTGATCGAGGGGCGCGAGGAAAGCCTGCAGCTGTGGGCGCTCACGGGCGACAAACCACCACGCTCGCTGGGCCTGCTCACCAGCCGGTACAAGACCCTGCAGATTCCCGCCAAAGCAGAAGATCTGGTCGGTGCGGAGGCACTGGCGGTCAGCGTGGAAGTCAAGGGCGGCGCGCCAGACAACCAAGGCCCGGAGCAGCCCTTCCTGTTCCGGGGCTGGCTGGTGCAAAAGGCCATTTGACCTCCACCACAGCCATGGCCATCCCTGCACTGACCCCGCTGGGTGCCAGCACCTGCCCCCAATGCCGTACGGGCATGCAGCAGGTGGCGCTGGAGGGGCACTACGGGCAGCAGGTGGTGTGTGACCTGTGTGCCCACTGCCACCTGGTGTGGTTCGACGAATTTGAATCGGTGCGGCTGTCTGGCCTGGGCTGGGTCAGCCTGCTGCGGCAGATGCAGGCCGCGTCAGCCCAGTCGCCAGGTGTTCTGTCGCCCCGCCTGTCGTGCACCCGTTGCGCGGCGGATCTCAAACCCGTGCACAACCTCACCCGTTTTGGCCGGTTTGCGGCGCTGGAATGCCCCCGCAAACACGGCCATCTGCAGACCTTCAGCCTGCTGCTGGCCGAACGCGGGCTGGTGCGCCCGCTGCTCAGCAGCGACCTGCAGACACTCGTGAGCGAGGGCCGCGACGCCTGCTGCCTGAACTGCGGCAGCGCCATCACGCCGGGCAGTGAACGCTGCCAACACTGCGACAGCCCCCTGGTGGTGATTGACATGCCACGCCTGATGGGTGCCCTGCTCATCCGCCACGCAGAGCCGCTGCCTGCGGAGCAGGCCCGCCACGTCGCCTGGCAATGCCGGGGTTGCGGTGCCGCGCTGGAGCCCACCCGCACCGCACGCTGTGAGCACTGCCACCACCA
>JAGOEY010000022.1:0-7840 GCA_017997515.1 Burkholderiaceae bacterium
CGCTGATGGCATGCCACTGCAGGCCCGTCAGCCCGGTGCGGTCATCTGCCAGCGTGGGGCGCAAACCTGTTTCAGGCACCAGGCTGTAACGGCTGGCCGCATCCAGCGGGTCAAAGGTGGTGGTCTGGGCGTCCAGCGCGGGCAACAGGCCCACTTCACGCAGCAACGACAGCTCAAACGCCCGTAAGGCAGCTTGCAGCAACTCACCCTGGTCAGACGCGAGGATCTGCACCGCCATGGCATATGCATCAAACAAGGCCGGATGGGGATCGTCGCGCGCCAGCAGCCGCATCAGCAGCTCGTTGAGGTAATACCCCGACAGCAGCGCATCCCCCACCGGCATCACATGCCCGCCCACCCAGTCCGCGCCTTTGAGTGTGTGGATGCCCGCGTCACCATCGACCGACAGCGTGTACACCACCTGCAGCGGCTGCAGCGGCAACAACACCGGCCGAAAGTTGGAAGTAGGCCGCTTCGCCCCCTTCGCCACCAGCGCAGTCCGCCCGTGGTGCCGCGTGAACACCTCCAGAATCAGGCTCGACTCGCTCCAGTCGTAGCGGTGCAGCACATACGCTGGCTCATGGGCTATACGTTTGGAAGCCATGTCAAAACAACAGCATCAAATGCGCCACTGAGGGCAAGCGCAGCGAGCCCTACTTCCAGCAGACACCGCAGATCTGGCTTCGCCAGGCTGCTGGTGTCGCCCCCTGCAAGGGGGTTGGCGAAAGCGGAACGAAGTCCGCGAAGCCTGGGGGTGTTTCACTCGTACCCGAAAGAGCGAACCCGCGCCTCATCGTCCGCCCAGCCCGAACGCACCTTGACCCAGATCTCGATGAACACCTTGGCGTCCAGCAGTTTTTCGAGTTCCTGGCGGGTTTCGGTACCGATGCGTTTGAGGCGTTCACCCTTGTCGCCAATCACCATCATCTTGTGGTTTTCGCGCTCGACAACGATGGTGGCAGCGATTTTGACCAGACGCTTGTGCTTCTTGCTAGCCTCTTCCTCGAACTTGTCGATGACAACGGTGGAGGTGTAGGGCAGTTCGTCGCCGGTGAAACGAAACAGTTTTTCGCGCACGGTTTCGGACGCCAGAAATTTCTCGCTGCGGTCGGTCAACTCGTCCAGGCCGTAGAACCAGTCCTGCTCGGGCAGGTATTTTTCACAGATGCCAAACAGGCGCTCGATGTCCTTCGCGTTTTTGGCCGACATGGGCACAAACTCGTTGAACGGGTGGCGCTCCTGCATGGTCTTGAGCCAGGGCGCAATCTCGGCGCGGCGGTGGATGTTGTCGAGTTTGTTGGCCAGCAGCAGCGCGGGCACACCGGGCTTGAGCAACGACAACACCTTGGCGTCGGCCAGCGTGAAGCTGCCCGCCTCCACCACAAACAGCACCAGATCCACATCCCCCACCGCGCCCAGCACGGTTTTGTTCAGAGACTTGTTGAGTGCCGTGTTGTGCAGGGTCTGGAAGCCAGGTGTATCGACAAACACAAACTGCACCGCGTCACGCGTGCGGATGCCGGTGATGCGGTGCCGTGTGGTCTGGGCCTTGCGCGAGGTGATGCTGATCTTCTGGCCCACCAGTGCGTTCATCAGCGTGGACTTGCCCACGTTGGGTTTGCCCACAATGGCGATGGTGCCGCAGCGTTTGGGGCCGGTGGGTACCGAGGCGGCTTCGACTGCATCCGAGGCTGCACGGGCACCACTGGCCGCGACCGAGCGGCCGGTACCAGGTTGGGCGGCTGCGAGCATGGCTTCAAGATCGTTCAAGGCTCCAGCGCCCTCCCCGTCTTCGCCACCAGCTACATTATTTGTAGCATTTGTCATATCTTTTTCGCTTTCAACAGGGTGAGCATGGCTGCGGCGGCCACTTGTTCGCCGGCCCGGCGTGACCCGCCGATGCCACGCTCCGCCAGCCCGAGTTCGGGGATTTCGCATTCCACGTCAAAGGTCTGCCGGTGCGCAGCCCCCAGGGTGGCCACCACACGGTAGGCGGGCACTTTCATTTTGCGACCCTGCAGCCACTCCTGCAACTCGGTTTTGGGGTCTTTGGCCACGGCCTGCATGGTGGGGTTGATCTCCACCGCCTTGAACAGCCGGTGCACCAGGGCTTCGGCCGTGGCGTAGCCCGCGTCCAGGTAGACGGCCCCAATCAGGGCTTCCACCGCATCGGCCAGGATGGACGGGCGTTTGTTGCCGCCGGAACGGGCTTCGCCGTCACCGAGCCGCAACACGTCGGCGACCCGCAAACCCAGCGCCAGCTGGTGCAGTGTGTCCTGTTTGACCATGTTGGCCCGCACGCGGGACAAGTCGCCCTCGGGCATGGATTCAAGGCGTTGGTACAGCAGCCCGGACACGGCCAGGTTCAGCACCGAGTCGCCCAGAAACTCCAGGCGTTCGTTGTGATCGGCAGAAAAGCTGCGGTGGGTGACTGCGCGCTGCAGCAGCTTCGGGTTGGCGAAGTGGTGCTGCAGGCGCTCCTGCAAGGATTCGAGTCCGCTGCTCACCTACTGGGTCTGTCCAGCGTATTTCAGCGTCAGGTACGCAGGCCCGGCGATGTGGATTTCACGTTGGTAGTCGTACCCGACGACCACCTTGTCGCCCCGCTTGGTGACCTTCAGGTCTTTGCCGCTGATGGTGGTGATGTCATCAATAGTCGCAGCCTTGTCGAAGATGCTCTGCACTTCTGCCACGGTGGTGCCCACCTTGGCTTTTTCAGCGGCTTTTTGCACGGCCATGTATTCGAGGTAGGTCGGGAAGGCCTGTCCACCAATGGCGAACACACCCACGGCCAGCACACCAATCAACACCAGCCCGATGAAGGACAGGCCACGTTGCCGGGAGGGAGCGGTCGACAGTTGACGCATACGCATGGGAACTCCTGATACGAATGCTGCCAGGGCAGCGTTTACTTTGTACTTAATTGAAGGGCCCGATGCGGCCCAGGTTACCGAAGTTCATCCAGACAAAGAAGGCCTTGCCCACAATGTTTTTGTCCGGCACGAAGCCCCAGTAACGCGAATCCAGCGAATTATCGCGGTTGTCGCCCATCATGAAATAGTGGCCTTCAGGCACCTTGCAGACCACACCTTCGACACTGTAAGTGCAATTTTGTCGGTATTCGAAGTTACTCGCACCTTGCACAAACGCGGGGGCTTCGGTGTTGTTCAGCACGCGGTGGGGCTTGGCACCCAGCTCTTCCTCGAACTGCTTGAAGTAGCGCACCTGGCTTTCGTCGAAGAAGTCGGGCACGGCCTTGGTGGGCACCTCTTTGCCGTTGATGGTGAGGCGTTTGTTCAGGTAGGCCACTTCGTCCCCCGGCACACCAATCACCCGTTTGATGTAGTCGAGCGAGGGCTGGGGTGGGTAACGGAACACCATCACGTCCCCACGCTGGGGCGCGTTGCCTTCGGTGATTTTGGTGTGGATGACGGGCAGGCGGACGCCATAGGTGAATTTATTGACCAGAATCAGGTCACCAATCAGCAGCGTCGGAATCATGGAGCCGGACGGTATCTTGAAAGGCTCGAACAAAAACGAGCGCAGCACAAACACCACCAGGATCACCGGGAACAAGCCAGCGGTCCAGTCCAGCCACCAGGGCTGCATCAGC
This sequence comes from Burkholderiaceae bacterium, assembly GCA_017997515.1. Next base: position 3,614 of record JAGOEY010000022.1, read on the forward strand.
AGCTTGGTACGGGCCTCGGAGATGTCTCCGTCCATATCGACCTTGGCAATACCTTTGGCCTGCAAGTCCAGGCGGCGCTGCGCGGAGGCCACTTCCAGCGCCTGTGCCGCTGTGTGGCGCTTGGGCAGGAAGTAGAACCGCTCGGCCAGCCAGTACAGGCCTGTCACCACGGTGGCGATGAACAGCAACAGGGCAAAGTTGCCTTCGACACGGCCTGTTAACCAGGCACCGATATAGGTCGCGAACAGCGCGAGGATCAACGAAGTCAGTATCTGCATCAGTCTTCCACCTGCAAAATCGCCAGGAAAGCCTCTTGCGGCACCTCAACGGAGCCGATTTGCTTCATGCGCTTTTTGCCTGCTTTTTGTTTCTCAAGGAGTTTTTTCTTGCGCGAAATATCACCGCCGTAGCACTTGGCCAGAACGTTCTTGCGCAGTGCTTTGATTGTCTCACGCGCAATGATGTTGGCCCCGATGGCGGCCTGGATCGCCACGTCGTACATCTGGCGTGAAATGATCTCGCGCATCTTGCCCACCACGGCACGGCCGCGGTACAGCGACTGCGAGCGGTGCACGATGATCGACAGTGCATCCACCTTCTCGCCGTTCAGCAGGATGTCGACCTTCACCACGTCGGAGGCACGGTATTCCTTGAACTCGTAGTCCATCGAGGCGTAACCCCGGCTGACCGATTTGAGCTTGTCGAAGAAGTCGAGCACGATTTCACCGAGCGGCATCTCGTAAGTCAAAACCACCTGGCGGCCCTTGTAGGCCATGTTCATCTGCACACCACGTTTCTGGTTGGCGAGTGTCATGACCACACCCACATACTCCTGCGGCATGTACAGGTGTACGGTGACGATAGGTTCGCGGATCTCGGCCATCCGGCCCACGTCGGGCATCTTGGATGGGTTCTCAACCATCAGGACTTCACCGTCGTTCTTCACGACCTGGTAGACCACGCTTGGCGCGGTGGTGATCAGGTCCTGGTCGAACTCACGCTCCAGCCGCTCCTGCACGATCTCCATGTGCAGCAAGCCCAGGAAGCCGCAGCGGAAACCAAAACCCAGCGCCTGGCTGACTTCGGGTTCGTAGTGCAACGAGGCATCGTTGAGTTTGAGTTTTTCGAGTGCGTCGCGCAGCGAGTCGTATTCGCTGGCTTCAGTCGGGTACAGGCCGGCAAAAACCTGGGGCTGGATTTCCTTAAAACCTGGCAGCGGCTCAGTCGCCGGGCCCAGGTTGTTGGGCAGCTTTTTTTCGAGTGTGACGGTGTCGCCCACCTTCGCCGCCTGCAACTCTTTGATGCCTGCAATGATGTAACCCACTTCACCGGCTTCGAGCGATGTGCGAGGCTCGTTCGCGGGGGTGAAAACACCCAGGTTGTCTGCGTTATACACAGCGTTGGACGCCATCATCTTGAAGCGTTCACCCTTGCCCAGGCGGCCGTCCACCACACGCACCAGCATCACCACACCCACGTAGGGATCGAACCAGCTGTCGATGATCATCGCGCGCAGTGGCGCGTTGGGGTTGCCCTTCGGTGCGGGCACATGTGCCACCACGGCTTCAAGGATTTCGTCGATGCCGATACCCGTCTTGGCCGAGCAGGGAATCGCGTCAGTGGCGTCGATGCCGATCACGTCTTCGATCTCGGAACGTGCGTTGTCCAGGTCGGCGTTGGGCAAGTCAATCTTGTTGAGCACCGGCAGCACTTCCACACCCAGGTCGAGCGCGGTGTAGCAGTTGGCCACTGTTTGCGCTTCAACACCTTGTGATGCATCGACCACCAGCAGCGCACCTTCACACGCCGACAGCGAGCGGCTCACCTCGTACGAGAAGTCCACATGGCCCGGTGTGTCGATCAGGTTGAGGTTGTAGACCTGCCCATCACGGGCCTTGTAATGCAGCGCAGCGGTCTGCGCCTTGATGGTTATCCCGCGCTCTTTTTCGATGTCCATCGAGTCGAGCACCTGTGCTTCCATGTCGCGTTCTGCGAGGCCGCCGCAGCGTTGGATCAAGCGGTCTGCGAGTGTGGATTTCCCATGGTCAATGTGCGCAATGATCGAGAAATTTCTGATGTGGTTCATCAAGGACAAGCTTCAAGTGTTTGAATTAAATGGCGCGGAAATGAAAAAAGGGCGCGTCAAATGGTGACGCGCCCTGAACCAACAATCATTGGCAACTGCGATAGCTGGAACTTCATTGTAGGCAAAAAGCCTTCCGCGTACAGCCGAAAAACAGGGGGTTGCCGGTCGTTGCAGCGCAACAACGGAAAAGTTATGCACAGCTTATAAACAAAATGGGGTGGCAAACAGCTGAACAACTTGTGGGTGATCTGTGGATCGCCTGTGAACAGAAATTTCTATCCCGTAATGTGAATTTCGACGCTTTTGATATGCCGATAATTGGTGGTCAGGTGCGCTGATTCTAACCATTCTGGGATTTTCTCTTTTCAAAAAGTTAGCAAGCACAAACTTACTCAAACCCCAAAGCGCCTGAAAATATTTCGATAACCGCCCGGTGGGCAGGTTCTGAGGCGGTAAAAAAGCCCCAAAAACCCGTTGCCGGGCTGGGGCTTTTCAGGGCTAGGGTCCGCTCAGCGGGCCGGGCGGATCAGCACATACTGCGACCACTCCCCGCGCCAGAACAGTACTTTGACCGGTTTCGCCTTGTCCAGCTTGGCCACGGCCGCATCGAATTCCTTGACGTTGGCCACATCGGTGTTGCCCACGGTGACGATCACATCACCCTCGCGCAGGCCGGCACGGGCGGCGGCGTCCACAGCCGCATCCACCTTCACGCCACCCTGGAGCTTGAGCTCTTTCTTCTGCGCATCGGTGAGGCCACTCACTGTCAGGCCCAACTGCTGCCCGGCGCTGGAGGCCTTGGGCTCTTCTTTCTTCTCCACGGCCTTTTTGGCGGGCTGGTCAGGCTCGATTTCGGCGATGGTGATGGCCAAGTCTTTGCTGGCCCCCTTGCGAAACACGGTGACCGTGCTTTTGCTGCCGGGTTTGGTGTTGCCGACCTGGCGTGGCAGGTCGCTGGTTTTTTCGATCGCCTTGCCGTCGAACTTGGTGATGATGTCCCCGGCTTCCACGCCGGCTTTCTCTGCCGGTGAACCGCGCTCGATGCCCCGCACCAGCGCACCTTGTGGTTTGCCCAGGCCGCTGGCCTCGGCCACCTCTTTGGTGACGGGTTCGATCTGCACACCGATACGGCCACGCGACACCCGCCCCCCGGCACGCAGCTGGTCACTCACACGGATGGCTTCGTCCATCGGGATCGCAAACGAGATACCCATAAAGCCGCCGGAGCGTGAGTAGATCTGGCTGTTCACCCCAATCACTTCACCACGCATGTTGATCAACGGGCCACCTGAGTTGCCGGGGTTGATGGCCACATCGGTCTGGATGAATGGCAGGTAGTCACCCGTGTCCCGCCCCTTGGCGCTCACGATGCCTGCCGTCACGGTGTTTTCCAGCCCAAAGGGTGAGCCAATCGCCATGACCCATTCACCGACCTTCAGGCGGCTCAGGTCACCCACCTTGACGGCCGGCAGGCCCGTGGCGTCGATCTTGACCACGGCCACGTCGGTGCGTTTGTCGGCCCCCACGATCTTGGCCTTGAACTCGCGCTTGTCGGTGAGTGTCACCAGCACTTCATCGGCCCCCTCGACCACATGGGCGTTGGTCATGATGTAGCCGTCGGGCGTCAGCACAAAACCCGACGCCACACCCCGCGGCTGCTCTTCGTCCGGCTGCTGGGGGCGTTGTGGCCGCTGCTGGCGTGGCATGTTGGGCATGGGCACCCCAAAGCGGCGGAAGAATTCGAGCATCTCTTCATCCATGCCGTTGGCACCCGGGCCGATGCGCGGTGTGCTTTTCTCGACCGTGCGGATGTTCACCACGGACGGCCCCACCTGCTCCACCAGGTCGGTGAAGTCCGGCAGCGAACGCATGGCCGCCGCCGATTGCGCCAGGGCTGCGCCTGCAGGCACCAGCGACGCCGTGGCCCCCACAGCCATCACACCGGCCAGCGCCAACACACGTACGTTCTTCCACTCGGGAGTCAGCATCGGAAACCTTTCAATTGATATTCACTTCTTCCGCTCAAGCGACTGCGCAAAAAGCCGGAGCGTGGACAAAGGGGTCTCTCCCACCGCCGTGAGCCACCAGTCGTTGCCCACACGTTTGGTGATGGTCTGGGTGGAGCCCATGGCCATCTCCTG
>JAGOEY010000022.1:7940-15592 GCA_017997515.1 Burkholderiaceae bacterium
TCTTCCGCTCAAGCGACTGCGCAAAAAGCCGGAGCGTGGACAAAGGGGTCTCTCCCACCGCCGTGAGCCACCAGTCGTTGCCCACACGTTTGGTGATGGTCTGGGTGGAGCCCATGGCCATCTCCTGGGCTTGTGTGTGGCGCTGGGCGTCAAAAGGCTCGACGAACAGGGACACGGTGGCCAGGCCATCGGAGAAGGTCCACTGCATGGTGTTGTCAGGGGTGGCGTCTGGCGTGGTGCCCACCGCAGCGGGGCGTTTGTGGCAGCTGACCGGCTGGAAGCCAGGCACCGGTGTCTTGAGCTGCCAGCCTTCCTTGTCGGCCGTGGTGCGCACCAGGTCTGAACGCACGACTTTGTAGCCCGCTGTTTTCGACATCAGCTGTGCGAGTTTGTCGATTTTTACCGGAGCATCCAGGTCGAGTTCGGAAAATGCGGCCTGTTCCAGTATGCGTCCGTCGGTGTCCAGCGTCTGCAGCGTGATCGCCAGGCCGGTTTTTTTCTCGCTCCAGATCCGGTAGCCAAAACGCAGTTTGTCCTTGGGCTGCAGCAGCACCACGTCGGCATCAAAACCGGCGACACGTTCTGAGCCGATCTGGCGCGCCGTATAAAACGCAGGAATATCCGCCCCGCTGGCCTGCAGCAGGTGCGGGAAGGCACCCACGGCATCGCGTTTTTCGAGCTTGGCGATTTTGCTTTGCGGCAGGAAGGTGATGACCTGGTTGTTGCGCCGGAATGTGGAGCGCGGCACCCCCGTCAGCGACTCGATCCGCTCGACCTGCTGTTCACCTTCACAGGCGTGCCAGATACGCGAGCTGGCCATCGCCCCCGAGGCCGACAACACCACAAAGGTGCCCACATACGAACGCTGGCGTGCAGCGTCATGCATGCGGGTGAGCCACTGCGTGATGTCGCGCTCGCCGGTCTGGCTGTCGGTGGCCGCAGCCTCCGCAGGCTTGGCCGCGGCGCCCGGCTGCGCCACGGCGGGCGACAAAGGCAGCAGCAGCGCCAGGAGCGCACAGGCAACCCCACGGGCCCACGTGGCCCCGGCCACATGCTGGCGGTCAGCCCCCAGGCGCTGCAGGGGGTGGGGGGTGATGGCAGGCAGGCAGAACATCAGCGTGTGTTGCCGTCAAACGTTGCGTTGCGCAAAAAGCCCGCAGGCATTTGCAGCGCCGAGTTGCCGCCCAGTTGTTTGTGGGCTGCCAGGAATTCGTCCAGCCGCGGGTCCCGCAGCATGACGGGTGCAGCGCCATTGGCCGCCTGCGCCGCCAGCTGGGGCACTGCCACGGCCACCAAAGACGGCTGGCCCGCCACCGGGGCTTGCGCCAGCTGTCCGCCCGCAGGCGCACTGCCCAGCATGCTGGCGGAATTCCAGCCAATGGCGGCCACGGCGGCGAGTGAGGCGAACCCGGCCACCATCTTCCAGCGGAAGACGGATGTGTTGGCAGCCTCTTTTTTAGCATCAAATACGGGCCTGGCGCCCGTCTCACCTGCGGGTACAGCTACTGATTCAATAGCAACCACCCGTGCAGGCTGGGCCGCGCCTGCCGCGGCATCTTCCCGCTGCAGCCGGGCCAGCACACCTGCGGCGAAGTCGCCGCCGGTGTCGGGGCGGGCCAGTTCACCCGACCGCAGCACGTCACCCACCAGGTGGTAGAGCTGCCACGTGGCCTGGGCATCTGCGTCGTCGCAGGCCTGCGCCACCGCCTGCGCACAGGCATCGCCGTGTAACTGCCCGTCGGCCAAAGCCGACATCCATTCGCGCTGGTTTTGTTTGTCCATCATGGTCACCACCTGCATAACTTGATCTGTCCTGTTCCTGGGGTCACCCATTCGCCCTGGCTACCAGCGTTTGCCTGCCTGGTTGGTCAGCAAGGGCTTCACGCGCTGGGAAATCGCTTCACGCGCCCGGAAAATGCGCGAACGCACGGTTCCGATGGGGCAACCCATGGCCTCGGCAATGTCTTCGTAGCTCAAACCTTCAATTTCCCGCAGCGTCACCGCCTGGCGCAAATCCTCGGGCAAAGCCGCCATCGCAGCGTTCACCGCCGCCGATATCTGCTTGGCCGCCAGCTCTGACTCAGGCGTCGTATCGCTGGTTAGTTCGTTATCCATGAAGGAAGTTTCATCGTCGTCACCCCCAGAGCGCAATGCGTTCTCGGAAATGACCGGATTTCGCTTCATGTCCATCAGCGATTTCTTGGCGGTATTCACCGCAATGCGGTACAGCCAGGTGTAGAACTGGGCGTCGCCCCGGAACTGGTGCAGCGCACGGTAGGCCCGGATGAAGGTTTCCTGGGCGATGTCTTCCACCAGGTCCACGTCGCGCACCATACGGCCGATCAGGCGCTCGATCCGGCGCTGGTATTTCGTCACCAGCAGGCCATACGCGCGCTGGTCACCCGCCACGGTACGCTCGACCAGCATCAGGTCGCTGTCAGTGGCTTGGGCTGGAGTGTCAGGGATGGCGGTCATGGAGGGAATGTGAGGGCGCAGGCTCCGGGCCGGGTGGCGTCGCCATGGGGGCAGCGGTGCTGGCGCGCGAATATACCGCACGGCGCAGGTCCTGCCAGCGTGCGGGCAAAGTGACCTGTTCTACCGTCAACCACAGGGGCAGCCCACGGCCGGTGCGCAACACCAGCAGCATGTGCTGCTGCAGGTCGAGTGCCACGGCCACCCCACCGGGTTCGTACCGTGCAGCCCCGTGGTGGTGGGCGGTCCAGAGCCACTGCTGGCCGTCCCAGCCCAGGGTGCCCACAGGGGTGCGCCACCACCCCACTGCGGCCACGCCGCCCGCACCCACCAGCGCAAACAGCCCGAGCCACTGGCGCCATCCGATACTTCCATTTGTATAGCACCACACGCCCATCAGCAGAGCGCCAGAGGCCCATATGGCACATAAAACAAGGCCCCAGAACGCAGAGCGCCCCACCGGGTAATGAACCGAAGGGGCGCTGTGCATGGGCAGGTGTCAGACCCGTGCAGGGCCTGCAGAAAAAACAGCCACGTCTCAGGCGAAACGCTTAAACACCAGGGTGCCGTTGGTGCCACCGAAGCCAAAGTTGTTCTTCATGGCCACGTCGATCTTCATGTCACGTGCGGTGTTGGCGCAGTAGTCCAGGTCACATTCAGGATCCTGGTTGAAGATATTGATGGTGGGCGGGCTCTTCTGGTGGTGCAAGGCCAGCACGGTGAACACACTCTCAATCCCGCCCGCGCCACCCAACAAATGGCCGGTCATGGACTTGGTGGAGTTGACCACGGTCTTCTTGGCATGGTCACCCAGCGCAGCCTTGATGGCGTTGGTTTCGTTCAGGTCACCAATCGGGGTGGACGTGCCGTGGGCGTTGAGGTAGTCGATCTGGTCGGCGTTGACGCCCGCGTTTTTCATGGCCATCCGCATGGAACGGGTCGGGCCGTCCACGCTGGGTGCTGTCATATGGTACGCGTCGCCCGTCATGCCAAAACCCACGATTTCAGCGTAGATCTTGGCGCCGCGGGCCTTGGCGTGTTCGTATTCTTCAACAACCAGCACACCAGCACCTTCACCCAGCACAAAACCGTCGCGGTCTTTGTCCCAGGGGCGGGATGCGGTGGTGGGGTCGTCGTTGCGGGTGGACAACGCGCGGGCCGAGGCAAAACCGGCCATACCCAGCGGCGACACGGTGGATTCGGCACCGCCGGCCACCATCACGTCGCAGTCGCCGTATTCGATCATGCGGGCCGCCTGACCGATGGCATGTAAGCCGGTGGTGCAAGCCGTGGCAACCGCCAGATTCGGCCCTTTGAAGCCAAATTTGATCGACACGTGGCCGGAGATCATGTTGATGATGGACGAAGGCACGAAGAACGGCGACACGCGGCGTACGCCACGGTTCATGAGTTCGGCGTGGGTTTCCTCGATCCGGGGCAGGCCACCGATACCGGCGCCGATATTGCAGCCGATGCGGGAGGCTTGTTCTTCCGAGAGGGCGTCGCCCACGGGAAGGCCGGAGTCGGCCACCGCATCAATGGCGGCAGCCAGGCCCAGATGAATGAAGCGATCCATGTGGCGCGCTTCTTTCTCCGGGATGTATTGGGTGATGTCGAAACCTTTGACCTCGCCTGCAAAGTGGCAGGACAGGGCACTGGCATCGAATGCGGTAACTGTGGCAATGCCGGATTTTCCGGCAAGCAGATTGGTCCAGGAGTCAGACACCGTGTTGCCCACGGGGCTGATACAACCCAGGCCTGTCACAACGACGCGGCGACGGCTCATGCGCTCAAACCTTTTCTAGAGGGTCACAGGCGGCAGAGCCTGCCTGTGCACCGGAATTACGTTCGCCAACCAGGCCGCTCATCCGCAGATCGTCCGCAGATGGTGGGCCGCGCCTGAAAATCAGGCTTTTTGGTTGTTGTTGGCGTAGTCGATCGCGTTTTGCACGGTGGTGATCTTCTCGGCATCTTCGTCCGGAATTTCAATGCCGAATTCGTCTTCGAGTGCCATCACCAGTTCGACGGTGTCGAGCGAGTCGGCGCCGAGGTCAGCCACAAAGGCTTTTTCGCTGGTCACTTGGGACTCTTCAACTCCGAGTTGCTCGGCAATGATTTTCTTAACGCGTGCTTCGATATCGCTCATGATGTCCCTCTGGGGGTTGTAAAAGAATCCGTGATTTTAGCTGGCCCGGGGAGACTTCCCTGAACCGCCTGCCGGACGGACGTTCCGGCATGGAATTTACATGTACATGCCGCCGTTGACGTGCAGCTGCTGCCCGGTGACGTAACCCGCCTGGGGCGACGCCAAGTAGGCCACAGCATGCGCCACGTCGGCGGGTTTGCCCAGGTGGCCCAGGGCTATTTGCCCCAGCAGGGCTTTTTGCTGCGCTTCGGGCAGGCTGGCGGTCATGTCGGTCTCGATGAAACCGGGGGCCACACAGTTCACGGTGATGTTGCGGCTGCCCAGTTCACGGGCCAGCGCACGGGTCATACCCGCCACACCGGCCTTGGCCGCAGCGTAGTTGGCCTGGCCGGGGTTGCCGGAGGCACCCACCACACTGGTGATGCTGATGATGCGGCCATAACGCTGCTTCATCATCGGGCGCATCACAGCGCGTGACAGGCGGAACACGGCCTTGAGGTTGGTGTCCAGCACGGCGTCCCAGTCTTCGTCTTTCATCCGCATGGCCAGCGTGTCGCGGGTGATGCCCGCGTTGTTGACCAGCACATGCAGGCTGCCGTATTCCTTGACCAGGCTGTCCACCAGTGCATCAACAGCTGCGCCGTCGTTCACGTTCAGGGTGACACCCTTGCTGCCGGGGTAGGCCGACAGGGTTTTGTCGATGGCGGCGGCACCCGCGTCGGTGGTGGCCGTGCCAATGACTCGGAAGCCGCGCTGGGCCAGTTCGGCCGCAATGGCTGCGCCGATTCCGCGTGTGGCACCGGTGACCAATGCCACCTGGGCTTCAGACGGTGTGTTGCTCATGCTTCGTTTCCTTTCAACAAACCCTTGGCGTCTTCCAGACTGGCCGGGTCGAACAGGGCTGCGCCCACCAGATTCGCATCAATGCGTTTGACCATACCGGCCAGCACCTTGCCCGGGCCACATTCGACCAGATGGGTCAGGCCGCGCGCCTGCAAAGCTAGCACACACTCCACCCAGCGCACCGGACCAAAAGCCTGGCGGTACAGGGCGTCGCGGATACGGTCGGCATCCGTTTCCACCGCCACATCAATGTTGTTGACCACAGGAATCTGGGGCGCGGCGAATGCGGTTTCGGCCAGTTTGCCGCGCAGTTTCTCAGCGGCAGGCTTCATCAGGCTCGAATGGAACGGCGCCGACACCGGCAGTGGCAGTGCACGTTTGGCACCGGCTGCCTTGAGCACTTCGCAGGCTTTTTCGACTGCGGCCTTGCTGCCTGCAATCACGGTCTGGGCCGGGTCATTGAAATTGACGGCCTCCACCACTTCTGAGGCATTTGGGCCGAAAGCGGCCGTCACCTCAGCGCAACCTGCTATCACTTTTGCAGCATCCATACCCAGAATGGCGGCCATGGCACCGGTGCCCACAGGCACAGCTTCTTGCATGGCAGCGGCGCGGAAGCGCACCAGTGGCACAGCCTGGGCCAGCGTCAGCACGCCAGACGCGACCAGCGCGGAGTATTCCCCCAGCGAATGCCCGGCCACGGCCGCGGGTGCAGCACCCCCTTCTGCGCGCCAGACCCGGTACGCCGCCACACCCGCAACCAGCATCACGGGCTGGGTGTTGGTGGTCAGGGCCAGCGCCTCTTTGGGGCCTGCGTGGATCAGCTGGGCAACGTCTTCGCCCAGTGCGTCGGAGGCCTCTTGCAGCGTGGACCGCACCACAGGGTGGTCACCCCAGGCGTCAAGCATGCCCACCGACTGGGAGCCTTGTCCCGGGAAGATGAATGCAAAAGATGTCATGGTTTATGGATAAAAATGGCTTCTAGCGCAGGATGGACCTGCGCAAGCAGCTATAAATTCAGGAGTACTGCACCCCAGGTGAACCCACCACCCACACCTTCGAGCAAGAGTGTGTCACCGGGTTTGGCCTGGCCGTTGCGCACGGCATGGTCGAGTGCCAGCGGAATGGAGGCCGCCGAGGTGTTGCCATGCTGGTCCACCGTGACCACCACCTTGTCCATCGGCAGCTTGAGTTTGCGCGCCGTGCTTTGCATGATGCGGATGTTGGCCTGGTGCGGGATGAGCCAGTCGATGTCTTCAGCGGTTTTACCCGCTTTGTCCAGCACAGCGCGGGCGGCGTCTTCCAGCACACCCACGGCGAGTTTGAACACGGCCTGGCCGTCCATCTTGAGCAGCGGGTCACCCAGCACCTGCCCACCGGACACATGGCCTGGCACACACAAAATACCCACGTGTTTGCCGTCGGCATGGAGGTCACTGGCCAGAATGCCCGGCGTGTCCGACGCTTCCAGCACCACGGCACCCGCGCCGTCACCAAACAACACACAGGTGGTGCGGTCCTTGAAGTCGAGGATGCGGGAGAACACTTCTGCCCCCACCACCAGCACCTTGTTGGCCGCACCGGTCTGGACCATGGCGTCCGCCACGGTGAGGGCGTAGACAAAACCACTGCACACCGCCTGCACGTCAAATGCCGGGCACCCCGCAATACCGCGGGCTTCGTCAGACAGTTGCGCCAGTTTGTGCTGCAGGATGCTGGCCACCGACGGAAACACCATGTCGGGCGTGGATGTGGCGACGACGATCAGGTCGATGTCCTGCGGCCCCAGCCCCGCAGCTTCGAGGGCTTTTTTGGCGGCCTCAAAACCCAGGTCACTGCTGCACACATCGGGCGCGGCAAAGTGGCGCGCGCGGATGCCAGTGCGCTCCACGATCCATTCGTCCGAGGTTTCCACACCCTGGGTTGCCAGTTCGGCCACCAGGTCGGCATTGGTCAGTCTGCGCGGAGGCAGGTAACTGCCGGTGCCAGTGATGCGGGAGTAACGTCTCATTTATAGGGTGGCCGTTGCAGGCTCTGCAGTGCGGTCCGCAGGCATCAGAAGTGGTGCGGCGTGGGCAATGCGGGCCTGCACGCGCTCAAGCAGGTTGTTTCGGGCTGCATCATACGCCCGGTTCAAAGCCTGCTCAAAAGCCACTTCGTCCGCCGAACCATGGCTCTTGAACACCAGACC
>JAGOEY010000023.1:0-2447 GCA_017997515.1 Burkholderiaceae bacterium
TGCGTGTCGAAAAGCTGGCCAAAGAGCAGCTGAAGATGCGCACCACCACGCCGGCCATCACGCAGTACGTGACGTACCGGGCCGATACACCTGCGGCCAAAGCCTCCGCACCGGTGGAAGGGCGGCCATGAGCAGCCGCAGCATCCAGTACACCTCCAGCCCGCTGCTGGCGAGCAAAACGCCTGTGTGGCGCAGCAAGTTCATCGTGGCGGCGATTGCCCTCGCGTTTCTGGGCTTGGTGGCGCGCGCGGCCTATGTGCAGGTTTTTAACAATGACTTTTTCCAGCGCCAGGGCGAAGTGCGTTTTGCCCGTACCCTGGAGTTACCCGCCAACCGGGGGCGCATCCTGGACCGCAATGGCCTGATCCTGGCGTCCAGCGTGCCAGCTGCCAGCATCTGGGCCATTCCTGAAGATGTGGACCGCGACAAGGCCAAACTCCAGCAACTGGCCAAGTTGCTGGAAATGCCTTTGTCCGAGCTCAACAAGAAGCTGGAAGACGAAGACAAGACCTTTGTCTGGATCAAACGCCAGCTCGAATGGGACGTAGGCCAGAAAATCGCCGCACTCGGCATCAAGGGCATCTACCAGCGCAAGGAATACCGCCGCCAGTACCCTGAGGGCGAGTCGGCTGCCCACGTGGTCGGTTTTACCAATGTGGAAGACAAAGGCCAGGAAGGGGTGGAGCTGGCCTTCAACCGTGAACTGGCGGGCAAGGCCGGGTCGCGGCGCGTGATCAAGGACCGGCTGGGCCGTGTGGTGGAAGACGTGGGTGAACAAACCCCGCCGGTGGACGGCCCGGACATGCAACTCAGCATCGACAGCAAGGTGCAGTTTTTTGCGTACCAGAAGCTGCGTGATGCGGTCACGATGCACAAGGCCAAGGCAGGCAGTGTGGTGGTGCTGGACAGCACCACGGGCGAAGTGCTGGCACTCGCCAACTACCCGAGCTATGTGCCAGACAAGCGGCAAAACCTCACGGGTGAGCAGCTGCGCAACCGGGCGTTGACGGACACGTTCGAGCCCGGCTCCACCATGAAACCCATCACGGCGGCCATGGCGCTTGAAGCCGGGCGCATCAAGCCCCAAACACTGATCGAAACCGGGCCCGGTCGTTTCAGCATTGGGGGCTTCACCATCACCGACACCCACAACTACGGCACGCTGACCGTCGAGGGTGTGATCCAGAAGTCCAGCAACGTCGGAGCGCTCAAGATTGCGCAAAAAATGACACCCCACGAAATGTGGGATGTCTACACCGCGCTGGGTTACGGCCAGAAGCCGCAGCTGCAATTCCCAGGTGCGGTGGCGGGGCGTTTGCGGCCCTGGAAGACCTGGCGGCCGGTGGAGCAGGCCACCATGTCCTACGGCTACGGCTTGTCGGCATCCCTGTTCCAGATGGCGCGGTCGTACACCGCGTTTGCGCATGACGGGCAGATCATTCCCGCCACCATGCTCAAGAGCGCCGACCCGGCGGTGGGCACACAGATTTTTTCTGCCGAACACGCAGCTGCGGTGCGCAAGATGCTGCAGATGGCCGCCGGCCCGGGCGGCACGGGGCAGAAGGCGCAAACGCTGGGGTACTCGGTGGGGGGTAAATCCGGCACGGCCCACAAACAGGTGGGCAAAGGGTATGCCAGCAACAAATACCGCGCGTGGTTCACCGGCATGGCACCCATCGACAAACCGCGCATCATCGTGGCGGTGATGATCGACGAGCCCAGTGCCGGACAGTATTTCGGTGGCCTGGTGGCCGCACCCGTGTTCAGCGAAGTGGTGCAACAAACCCTGCGCATGATGGGTGTGCAACCCGACATGGCCGTGAAGCCGCAGATCGTGGCCGACACCGTGGAGGAGTCGTTCTGATGCAGGCACTCCACACACCCGAACAAGCCGTGCAATGGTTGCGTGCGCGGGTCACCGGCACGTTACACACAGACAGCCGCCGTGTGGGGGCGGGTGACGGTTTTATCGCCTGGCCAGGGGCTGCCACCGACGGACGCCAGCATGTGTCTGCCGCATTGGCGCAGGGTGCCGCAGCCTGCCTGGTGGAACAGGATGGGGTGGAGCCTTATGGCTTCTCGGGCTCCCAGGTTGCCAGTTACCGCCAGCTCAAGGCCGCCACCGGGCCGCTGGCTGCTGCTTATTACGGCGAACCCTCAACGCAGCTGGACGTGGTGGCCGTGACGGGCACCAACGGCAAAACCTCCACTGCCTGGTGGGTGGCCCAGGCGTTGTCCGGCATGGCCCGGCCCTGCGCTGTAGTGGGCACCCTGGGTATCGGTATCCCTCCGGATGTGGTTTACAACGGTTTGACCACTCCCGACCCAGTTTTGCTACAGCAGCAGTTCCGCCGGTTGGTGGACGCAGGCACCACGGTGTGTGCGATCGAGGCTTCGTCCATTGGCCTGGCGGAGCGTCGGCTGGACGGCACCCAGATCAAGGTGGC
>JAGOEY010000023.1:2547-15577 GCA_017997515.1 Burkholderiaceae bacterium
GACAACCCGCGCAGCGAAGATGCGGGAGTGATCATCCAGCAGATTCTGCAGGGCGTGCCGCACACGTCTGCGGGCAGCGTGCGGGTGGAGGGTGATCGTGCGGTGGCCATTGCCAGTGCAGTGGCCCAGGCCGACGCCCGTGATGTGGTGCTGATCGCAGGCAAGGGCCACGAGGACTACCAGGAGACCGCAGGTGTTCGCCGCGCGTTTTCCGACAAAGCCGAGGCCCACCGTGCCCTGCAGGCGAGGGGGGCTGTCACATGGCCATGATGACACTGCAACAGGCCTTGGACTGGGTGCAATCGCGCCTGCCGGATGCCCGCCTGGTGGGGGATGGCAGCGTGCAGGTGTCGCGTGTGCACACCGATACCCGCAGCCTGCAGGCGGGTGACCTGTTCATCGCGTTGAAAGGGGAAACCTTCGACGCCAACTCCATGCTGCCCCAGGCGCGTGCCCAAGGTGCCGTGGCGGCCATCGCCCACGGCGGGCTGGCGGCGGCAGGCTTGTCCGGCATCGAAGTGTCGGACACCCGGCTGGCGCTGGGTGCGCTGGCGGCGGGCTGGCGCGCACAGTTTGATCTGCCGCTGATCGCCATCACCGGCAGCAACGGCAAAACCACCGTGACACAAATGGTTGCGTCCATCCTGGCTGCGTTTGCGCCGGACCAGATGCTGGCCACTGTGGGCAACCTGAACAACGACATTGGCGTGCCCCAGACACTGCTGCGGCTGGCCGCGGACCAGCGTATCGGTGTGGTGGAGCTGGGCATGAACCACGCGGGTGAAATTGCCTACCTGGCCGACATCACACGCCCGACGGTGGCGCTGGTGAACAACGCACAACGTGAACACCTGGAGTTCATGCACACGGTGGATGCCGTGGCGGCGGAAAACGGCTCGGTTTTCACATCGCTGCCAGCCCACGGCACAGCGGTATTTCCGGCGGGTGATGTGTACACCCCTGTCTGGCGCGAGCTGGCAGGCCCCCGGCTGTACCTGAGTTTTGGCGCGGACGACGCCGATGTGCGGCTGCTGCAGGCCGCGTGGAGCGACAACGCGTGGGCGGTGCAGGCCCACACCCCGCTGGGCAAACTGTCTTTCACCCTGCACATCGCAGGCCGCCACAACGTCATGAATGCGCTGGCAGCCACGGCGTGTGCGGTGGCCGCAGGGGTGCCGCTCGACGCCATCGCCCAGGGCCTGTCCGGCTTTACCCCGGTCAAGGGGCGCTCGCGTGCGTTCAGTGTGGACCACGGTGAGCGCTCGATCACTGTGGTGGACGACACCTACAACGCCAACCCCGATTCCATGCGTGCCGCCATCGATGTGTTGGCCGCCTTGCCCGGCCCCCGCCTGCTGGTGGTGGGGGACATGGGGGAGGTGGGCGACCAGGGGCCGCTGTTCCATGCCGAGGCGGGTGCCCATGCCAAAACACGTGGCATTGAGCTGGTGTTCGCGCTGGGTGATCAGTCCGCCCATGTGGTGGACAGTTTTGGCGCAGCCGGCGTACACCACAGCGGTATCGACAGCCTGAATGCCGCCGTGGTGGCCGCATTGCCAGAGGTCGGTAGCGTTCTCGTCAAAGGCTCGCGGTTCATGAAGATGGAGCGGGTGGTTGCGGCCATCACCGCCACACAACAACAAAAACAGGCCTCCGAGGAGAACACCATGCCCGTTACTTCTATCGCTGTTGCTGGAGGTGCACGATGCTGATGTCGTTGGCCCAGTGGCTGCAAACCTTGTCGCCCGATCTCGGGTTTTTCCGCGTTTTCCAGTACCTGACGATGCGTGCCTTGATGGCCGCGCTGACGGCGCTGCTGCTGGGTTTGACGGCCGGCCCTTTCGTCATTCGCCGCCTTGCCGCGCTGAAGATTGGCCAGCCTGTGCGTGGTTATGGCATGGAGACCCATCTGGTCAAAAGCGGCACCCCCACGATGGGCGGTGTGTTGATCCTGCTGTGTATCACGATCTCCACCCTGCTCTGGGCCGACCTCAGCAACCGCTTCGTCTGGATCGTACTGATGGTCACGCTGGGGTTTGGTGCCATTGGCTGGGTGGACGACTGGCGCAAGGTGGTCAACAAAGACCCGGAAGGTATGCGTTCGCGCGAGAAGTACCTCTGGCAGTCGGCCATCGGCCTGCTGGCGGCGCTGTACCTTGTGTTCAGCATTTCCGAAAGCTCCAACTGGCGTGTGTTGGAACTGTTCGTCAACTGGGTGCGTTCGGGTTTTGACGTGAACCTGCCGCCCAATGCGGGCCTGTTGGTGCCCTTCTTCAAGGAGGTGAGTTACCCGCTCGGTGTGTTGGGTTTTGTCATCATGACCTATCTGGTCATCGTGGGCTCCAGCAATGCCGTGAACCTGACCGATGGGCTGGATGGTCTGGCCATCATGCCGGTAGTGATGGTGGGCTCGGCCCTGGGCCTGTTTGCCTATGTGACCGGCAACGCGGTGTATTCCAAGTATCTGTTGTTCCCCCACATTCCCGGTTCGGGTGAATTGCTCGTGTTCTGCGCTGCCATGGCGGGTGCGGGGCTGGCATTTTTGTGGTTCAACACCCACCCTGCGCAGGTGTTCATGGGCGACGTGGGGGCTTTGGCGCTGGGCGCTGCGCTGGGCACGGTCGCCGTCATCGTGCGCCAGGAAATTGTGCTGGCCATCATGGGCGGCATCTTTGTGGTGGAGGCGGTGTCGGTCATGTTGCAGGTGGTGTACTTCAAGTACACCCGCAAACGTTACGGCGAAGGCCGCCGCCTGTTCCGTATGGCACCACTGCACCACCATTTCGAGAAGACGGGCTGGCGTGAAACCCAGGTTGTTGTGCGGTTCTGGATCATCACCATGCTGCTGTGTATGGTGGGTCTGTCTACCCTGAAGTTACGTTAGGCGCGGACACTGTGAAGCACCTGCAAGACCTCCACGTTCTTATCCTGGGCCTCGGCGCGTCCGGCCTGGCGATGGCACGTTGGTGCGCGCGCCACGGTGCCCATGTCACGGTGGCTGACACACGCGACACCCCGCCACAATTGGCCACCCTGCAGCGTGACGTTCCTGCTGCGCAATTTGTGGGTGGGGCTTTTTCCGCTGCGCTGGTGGACGGCACAACCATCCGTGCTGTGTACCGCTCTCCGGGCCTGTCCCCCACCGAGGTGGCCCTGGTGTGTGACGCGGCCCGTGCCGTGGGTTTGCCCGTGGGGGGTGAGCTGAGCTTGTTTGCCCAGGCGCTGGCCGACCTGGCGCAGGTGGACGCTGCGCCGGTGCCGGAAGACGCGCCCGCTGAAGACCTTGGCACTGCTGCTGCAACAGAAAGCCAAGAAGCGGCATCCACGGAACCTGCCGACGCGGTTGCCGAAACCGCTGTAGCCGCCGAAGATTCGGAGGAGCCCGCGCCCGTGGTGCCTGCTTTGCCCGAACCCACGGGGTACCACCCCGCCGTGTTGGCCATCAGCGGCACCAATGGTAAAACCACCGTCACCTCCCTCACCGGCCAACTGGTCGAACGTGCGGGCAAGACGGTGGCCGTTGCGGGCAACATCGGCCCCACGCTGCTCGACACCTTGTCGGCCCACATGGACGCAGACACGCTGCCCCAGGTCTGGGTGCTGGAGTTGTCCAGCTTCCAGCTGGACGGCATCGCCGGGTTCGAGCCCACTGCCGCCACCGTGCTGAACTTGTCGCAGGACCACCTCGACTGGCACGGCAGCATGGCAGCGTATGCAGAAGCCAAGTCGCACATCTTTGGCGCACACGGCCTGATGCTGCTCAACCGCGAAGACCCCGCCGTCATGGCCATGTTGCCCGCGCCGATCAAGGCCAAGTTGCAGCGGCCGGTGGTGCGCAGCCATCTGACCTTTGGTGGCGACATGCCCCAGCGCGCTGGTGACTTTGGCATCGAACTGGTCAATGGCATGGCCTGGCTGGTGCGGGCGCTGGAAGCGGACGAAACCCGCAAGCGCCGCAAAGGCGAGGAAGAAGAAATCCACATCCAACGCCTGATGCCTGCCGACGCGCTGCGTATCCGGGGCCGCCACAACGCGGTCAACGCGCTGGCCGCGCTGGCACTGGCCAGCGCTGCGGGCTGCAGCCTCGGCCCCATGTTGTACGGCCTGCGTGACTACCGGGGTGAGCCGCACCGGGTCGAATCGGTCGCCATCGTGCACGGTGTGGAGTATTTCGACGACAGCAAAGGCACCAACGTCGGTGCCACCGTGGCCGCCCTGCAAGGGCTGGGCGCAGACCGCAGTGTGGTGCTGATCCTGGGGGGCGAAGGCAAAGGGCAAGACTTCTCTCCCCTGGCCGCGCCGGTGGCGCGGTTCGCCCGCGCGGTGGTGTTGATCGGGCGTGATGCGCCGCTGATCCGGGCCGCGTTGGACGCAGCCGGGGTGCCGCTGTTTGACGCCAGCACCATGGACGACGCTGTGGCCCAAGCCACGGTGCACGCGCAGGCGGGAGACGCGGTGCTGATGTCGCCGGCCTGCGCCAGCTTTGACATGTTTGACAACTATGAACACCGCGCCCGCGTGTTCTGCGCCGCGGTCGAAACGCTGGCGGCTGAAAGTGGCGTGTTTGTGGAGGGCGCAGCATGAGTGAAGCCATGGGTCTGCGGGACCGGTTCACCGGCTGGGTCGGCAGCTTCTCCAAAGCCGCGGCCGACGTGTTGCCCGTGCGGGTGGGCGGGCTTGATTTCTCGCGCGACGCCACCCCGGCCGCGCGGGTACCTGGGTACGACCTGCCTTTGTTGTGGGTCACCGTGGCCCTGCTCGTGTTCGGGCTGGTCATGGTGTATTCGGCCTCCATCGCCATGCCGGACAACCCGAAGTTCGCACGTTATGCCCACACCCACTTCCTGACCCGCCACGCCGTATCGCTGGTGGTGGCCGCCGTGGCGGCGCTGATTGCATTCCAGATCCCGTTGTCCACCTGGGAAAAGATCGCGCCCTGGTTGTTTGTGGCGTCGATCGTGTTGCTGATTGCGGTGTTGATCCCCCACGTGGGCAAAGGCGTGAACGGTGCCCGCCGCTGGATCTCGCTGGGCATCATGAACTTCCAGCCGTCCGAGCTGGCCAAGTTTGCGGTGCTGCTGTATGCCGCGGGCTACATGGTGCGGCGTATGGAAGTGAAAGAGCGCTTCTTCCGCGCTGTGCTGCCGATGGCTGTGTCCGTAGGCCTGGTGGGCATGTTGTTGTTGGCCGAGCCTGATATGGGCGCTTTTATGGTGATCGCCGTGATCGCCATGGGCATCCTGTTTCTGGGCGGTGTCAACGCCCGGATGTTCTTCCTGATCGCGGCAGTGATCGTGTTTGCATTCGCGATGATCGTGATGACCAGCGAATGGCGGCGCGACCGGATTTTTGCCTACCTCGACCCCTGGAGCGAAAAACACGCGCTCGGCAAGGGCTACCAGTTGTCGCATTCATTGATTGCGCTGGGCCGCGGCGAAGTGTTTGGTGTGGGCCTGGGGGGCAGCGTCGAAAAACTGCACTGGCTGCCCGAAGCACATACCGATTTTTTACTCGCCGTGATCGGCGAAGAGTTTGGCCTGATTGGTGTGGTGGTGGTGATCCTGCTGTTCTTCTGGCTCACCCGCCGCATCATCCACATCGGCCGCCAAGCCATCGCCCTAGACCGCGTGTTTGCGGGCCTGGTGGCGCAGGGTGTAGGCATCTGGATGGGTTTCCAGGCCTTCATCAACATGGGTGTGAACCTCGGCGCACTGCCGACCAAGGGCCTGACCCTGCCACTCATGAGTTACGGCGGCTCGGCGATTCTGATGAACCTGGTGGCGATTGCGGTGGTGCTGCGGATTGATTATGAAAACAAAGTGCTCATGCGCGGAGGCCGCGTATGAAGACTTTGTTTCTCCAAAACAAGGCAGGCACGCCAGTGCCATGCCGCGCATGCGGCATCCATGCGTGGAGGCCGCGTATGAAGACTTTGTTTCTCCAAAATAAAGGGGCACGCCAGTGCCATGCCGCGTATGCGGCGCTCATGAGGGGTGGCCGCGTATGAGCAAGACCGCACTCATCATGGCCGGCGGCACCGGTGGCCACATCTTCCCGGGCCTGGCCGTGGCGCAGGCGCTGCGGGAGCGGGGCTGGACGGTGCACTGGCTGGGTGGCCGTGGCCTGGCTGCGCCCAGCATGGAAAGCCAGCTGGTGCCCGCGCAGGGTTTTGCGTTTGAGCCGATCGATTTTTCGGGTGTGCGCGGCAAAGGCCTGTCCACGCTGGCGCTGCTGCCGTTCCGGCTGGCCAAGGCCTGCTGGCAAAGTGTGCAGGTGGTGCGCCGCGTAAAGCCGGACGTGGTGCTGGGTTTTGGTGGTTACATCTCGCTGCCTGCCGGCCTGATGTCCGTGCTGCTGGGCAAACCGCTGTTTCTGCACGAACAGAATTCTGTTGCAGGTATGGCCAACAAGGTGCTGGCACGGGTGTCGCGCAAAGTGTTCACGGCCTTCCCCGGTGTGCTGAAAAACGCCGCGTGGGTGGGCAACCCGCTGCGCAGCGCCTTCACGCAGCAGCCCGGCCCGGTCGAACGTTTTGCGGGCCGCAGCGGGCCGCTGCACCTGCTGGTGGTGGGGGGCAGCCTGGGCGCACAGGCGCTCAACACCGTGGTGCCACAGGCGCTGGCGCTGATCCCGGTGGCTGAGCGCCCCACGGTCACCCACCAGAGTGGTGCCAAACAGATCGACGCCTTACGCGCCAACTACGCCCAGGCCGGTGTGGTGGCCGAACTCACCCCGTTTATCGACGACACCGCCGCCGCGTTTGCGCAGGCCGACGTGGTGGTCTGCCGCGCGGGGGCCAGCACCGTGACCGAGCTGGCCGCCGTGGGTGCCGCCGCCATTTTTGTGCCCTTCCCGGCCGCGGTGGACGACCACCAGACCCACAACGCGCAGTTTCTGGTGGCGCAGGGCGGAGGCTGGCTGGTGCCACAGAACAAATTAACACCGGATGGTTTGGCTGAAATGCTGCAAAAAACAGAGCGCACTGTGCTCATAGAACGGGCGCTAGAGGCCAAAAAGATGCAAAAACTGGATGCGGTAGAGGCCATCGTGGCTGCCTGCGAAACACTGACCACGGGGGTGGCACGATGAAACACGCCATTCGCCATATCCATTTCGTCGGCATCGGCGGCGCGGGCATGAGTGGTATCGCCGAGGTGCTGTTTAACCTGGGCTACACCATCTCCGGCTCCGACCTGTCCGACAGCACCGTGCTGCGTCGCCTGAACGGGCTGGGCATCCACACCTGCATCGGCCACGCGGCGCAAAACATTGCGGGCGCGGATGCGGTGGTCACCTCCACCGCCGTGCAGCAAGACAACCCCGAAGTGGTGGCCGCGCGCGAAAAGCGTATTCCCGTGGTGCCGCGTGCCTTGATGCTGGCCGAGCTGATGCGCCTGAAACAAGGTATTGCCATCGCAGGCACCCACGGCAAAACCACCACCACCAGCCTGGTCACCAGTGTGCTGGCCGAAGCCGGGCTCGACCCGACCTTTGTGATCGGCGGGCGTTTGAACAGCGCCGGTGCCAACGCCAAGCTGGGCAGTGGTGACTACATCGTGGTGGAGGCCGACGAGTCCGATGCGTCCTTCCTGAACCTGCTGCCCGTGATGGCCGTGGTGACCAACATCGACGCCGACCACATGGAAACCTACGGCCATGACTTCGGCAACCTGAAAAAGGCGTTTGTTGACTTTCTGCACCGCATGCCGTTCTACGGCACAGCCGTCCTGTGCACCGACAACCCCGCCATCCGCGAGATCCTGCCACTGGTGACCTGCCCGGTCACCAGCTACGGCTTTGGGGAAGACGCCCAGGTGCGCGCCGTGGATGTGCGCGCCGTCGATGGCGAAATGCACTTCACCGTGCAGCGGCGCAACGGTGTGACGCTGCCCGACCTGCCCATCGTGCTGAGCCTGCCCGGGGACCACAACGTGCTCAACGCGCTGTCGGCCATTGCCATTGCCGTGGAGCTGAACATCCCCGATGCCGCCGTGCAAAAAGCCTTGGCCGAATTCAAAGGGGTGGGCCGCCGCTTCCAGCGGTATGGCGAATTACCCACCAGCGACGGCGGGCGCTTCACCCTCATCGACGACTACGGCCACCACCCGGTCGAGATGGAGGCCACGCTGGCTGCCGCGCGCGGCGCGTTCCCGGGTCGCCGCCTGGTGCTGGCCTTCCAGCCGCACCGCTACACCCGCACCCGCGACTGTTTCGAAGACTTCGTCAAGGTGATTGGCCAAGGTGCCGATACCGTGTTGCTGGCCGAGGTGTATGCCGCCGGTGAGGCCCCGATCGTCGCGGCCGACGGCCGTTCGCTGGCGCGTGCGCTGCGGGTGGCGGGCAAGGTCGAGCCGCTGTTTGTGGACGACATTGCCGATCTGCCGCAGACCATTGCCAGCAGTGTGCGGGGCGGTGATGTGGTGATCTGTATGGGGGCTGGCTCGATTGGGGCCGTGCCTGGAAAGGTTGTGGATATGCTATCAAAATCAGAGCTGCTTGCGCAGGAAGGGCGTGCGCTGTGAGTCAATTTGGTCAAAATTTTGGCAAAGTGGCCGTGCTGATGGGCGGCGCATCGGCGGAGCGTGAGGTGTCGCTCATGTCCGGCGCAGGTGTACTGCAGGCCCTGCGCGACAAAGGGGTGGATGCCCACCCGTTCGACCCGGCGCAACGTGACCTGGGCGCGCTGCGCGAAGAGGGTTTCACCCGCTGCTTCATCGCATTACATGGCCGCCACGGTGAAGACGGCACGGTGCAGGGCGCACTTGAGCTGCTGGGTATTCCGTACACCGGCTCGGGTGTGATGGCCTCCAGCGTGGCCATGGACAAAGTCATGACCAAACGCATCTGGCAGGCCGAGGGGCTGCCCACGCCCAAGTACGTGCGCCTTGCCGCCGACCAGCTGGACGCCGCACAGGTGCGCAGCGTGCCCGATGTGTTGGGCCTGCCGCTGATCGTTAAGCCGCCGCGTGAAGGCTCTTCCATCGGTGTGACCAAAGTGCAGAGCCATGCGCAGATGCAGGAAGCAGTCACCCTGTCCGCCCGGTACGACGCTGATGTGTTGTGTGAAGAATTCATCGAAGGCGAAGAGGTGACCTGCGCCGTGCTGGGCAGTGGCCCGGATGCACGTGTGTTGCCGGTGGTGCGTATCGCCGCACCCGAAGGGGCCTACGACTACCAGAACAAGTATTTCACCGACGACGTGAAGTACCACTGCCCGAGTGGCCTGCCCGAAGCCGAAGAGCGCGAAATTCAGCGCATCACGCTGGCCGCCTACCGTTCGCTGGGCTGCCGGGGCTGGGGCCGTGCCGACGTGATGATCCGCGCCAGCGACCGCAAGCCCTTTCTGCTGGAGATGAACACCTCGCCCGGCATGACCAGCCACTCACTCGTGCCCATGTCGGCCCGTGCCGCAGGTATTGGCTACGAAGACTTGTGCCTGCGGGTGCTGGCCTCGGCCACGCTCGACACACCCGCACACGCGCTGACAACACCGCAAGGAACACCATGAGTGATTCGCTGCCCGCACCCTTCGACGTCAAGCTGATGAACATGGCCGCTTCGGCCCTGTTCATGCTGTGCGGCGTCGCGGTGCTGGCGGCGGGCGCATGGTGGGTGCTGCGCAACCCGGCCTTCGCTATCGGCGGCATCGTGGTGCAGGGTGAAGTCACCCACAACAACGCCGTCACACTGCGGGCCAATGCGGCCCCGCGGCTGCAGGGCAACTTCTTCACGGTGAACCTGGGTGCTGCACGCGAGGTGTTCGAGTCCGTGCCCTGGGTGCGCAAGGCCGTGGTGCAGCGTGAGTTTCCGAACCAGCTGCGGGTGCAGCTGCAAGAGCACCAGGCCGTGGCGCATTGGGGCCGTGAGGACCAGTCCACCATGGTGAACAGTTTTGGTGAAGTGTTCGAGGCCAATGTGGGTGACGTGGAGCAGGACGACCTGCCCCGTCTGTACGGCCCCGCTGAACACGCGGCCGAAGTGCTGGCCATGTACCGGCGGCTGACACCCCTGCTCGCACCGCTCGACACCACGCTGGAAGAGCTCTGGCTGTCGTCGCGCGGGGGCTGGCGGGGTGTGCTTGACAGTGGTGCGACCCTTGAATTCGGCAGCGGCACACCCGAACAGGTGGAGGCCGTGACGCAGCGTTTTGTCCACACGCTGACCCAGGTCACGTCGCAGTACGGCCGCCGGGTGGATGCGCTGGAATCCGCCGATTTGCGCCACAACGAGGGGTACGCGCTGCGCTTGCGGGGGGTGACCACCATCAGCGCCGAGGCGGCGGCCAAACCGGCCAAACCCGTGAAGCGGTAAGACAGAACACACACAGAACAGACCAACGCAGACACAGACCTACAGGTACAGACATGGCAAAAGAATACAAAGATCTGGTCGTCGGACTCGACATCGGCACCGCCAAGGTGATGGCGGTGGTGGCCGAGGTGCTGGCCAACGGCGAGCTCAAACTCGCTGGTTTTGGTGTGGCACCGAGCAACGGCCTCAAGCGTGGCGTGGTGGTCAACATCGACGCCACAGTGCAGAGCATCCAGCAGGCGCTCAAAGAGGCCGAGCTGATGGCCGACTGCAAGATCACCCGGGTCTACACCGGCATCACCGGCAGCCATATCCGTGGCCTCAACTCCAGCGGCATGGTGGCCATCAAGGACAAGGAAGTCACCCAGGCCGACGTGGCGCGTGTGGTGGAGACGGCCAAGGCCATCAACATCTCGACCGACCAGCGCCTGCTGCTGGTCGAGCCGCAAGAGTTCGTGATCGACGGCCAGGACGTGAAAGAGCCGATCGGCATGAGTGGCATCCGGCTCGAAGCCAAGGTACACATCGTGACCGGTGCGCAAAGCGCAGCCGAAAACATCATCAAGTGTGTGCGCCGCTGCGGCCTGGATGTGGACCAGCTGATGCTGAACCCGCTGGCCTCCAGCCTGGCGGTGTTGACCGACGACGAACGTGAGCTGGGTGTGGCGCTGGTGGACATTGGCGCAGGCACCACCGACGTGGCCATCTTCACCAACGGAGCCATCCGCCACACGGCGGTGATCCCGATTGCGGGTGACCTGATCACCAGCGACATCGCCATGGCGCTGCGCACCCCGACCAAGGACGCCGAAGACATCAAGGTCGAAAACGGCTACGCCAAACAGCTGCTGGCCGACCCGGACACCCAGGTCGAAGTGCCCGGCCTGGGCGACCGCGACCCGCGCATGCTCAGCCGCCAGGCATTGGCCGGTGTCATCGAGCCACGCATCGAAGAAATCTTCTCGCTGGTGCAGCAGGTGATCCGTGAGTCCGGCTTCGAGGAAATGTTGTCCTCCGGCATCGTGCTGACGGGTGGCAGCTCGGTGATGCCAGGCATGGTCGAGCTGGGCGAAGACATCTTCCTCAAGCCCGTGCGCCGTGGCCTGCCCAAATACAACAGCGCGCTGGCCGACATGGTCAGCCAGCCGCGTGCCGCCACGGTGATGGGCCTGCTCGAAGAAGCCCGTCTGGCGCGTCTGCGGGGCTTCCGGGTGGCGCAAAAGAGTGGTTCGGTCAAAACAACCTTCGGTCGTTTTCGCGACTTCATCGTGGGGAACTTCTGATGAAACTTGGTTCACCCCCAGGCTGCGCGCACTGCGTGTCGCTTCGCCAACCCCCTGCCGGGGGCGACGCTGGTGGACTGGCAAAGCCAGATCCACGGCGTCTGCTTGAAAAGGCATGTGTATCGAACGGCACGGGAGTGAACCCATGAATTTTTACCCTCTCTGGCTGGCACGGGGCAGCCCCCCTCGGAATTTTTATGAGCGATGGCGGCGCACCGGGCCACCTTCCTAAACAGCTCCCTCGGCGATCCCCAGAAAAATTTTTATCCAATAAACGGCAACTGCAAATTCAAGGAGTTAGTAATGACCATCGAAATGATCGAAGTAGAAGAGTTCAATCTGGGCACACAGATCAAGGTGATTGGTGTCGGCGGCGGTGGTAGTAATGCGGTCGAACACATGATCGGCCGGCATGTGCAAGGCATTGAATTTATCTGCGCCAATACCGATGCCCAGGCCCTGCAGCGCAGCGCCGCACACCGCACGATCCAGCTGGGCACCAGTGGCCTGGGCGCAGGTGCCAAGCCCGACAAGGGCCGTGAAGCGGCCGAGGCCGCCATTGACGACATCCGTGCCTCCATTGACGGCGCGCACATGCTGTTTATCACCGCGGGTATGGGCGGCGGCACCGGAACCGGCGCGGCACCTGTGATTGCCCGTGTGGCCAAGGAAATGGGCATTCTCACCGTGGGGGTGGTGACCAAGCCGTTCGACTTTGAAGGCGGCCGCCGCATGACCAATGCCGAACACGGCCTGGCCGAGCTGGAGGCCAATGTCGATTCGCTGATCGTGGTGCTGAACGAAAAGCTGCTCGAAGTGCTGGGTGACGACGTGAGCCAGGACGCCGCCTTTGCCTACGCGAATGATGTGCTGAAAAACGCCGTCGGCGGTATTGCTGAAATCATCAATGTGCCCGGCGAAATCAATGCTGACTTTGAAGACGTGCGCACCGTGATGGGTGAACCCGGCAAGGCCATGATGGGCACCGCCATGGCCGACGGCCCGGACCGCGCCCGCATTGCTGCGGAGCAGGCCGTGGCCTGCCCGCTGCTCGAAGGCATTGACCTGTCGGGTGCGAAGGGTGTGCTGGTGCTGATCTCGGCTGCCAAGGGTTCGCTCAAGCTGAGTGAATCGCGTCTGGCCATGAACACCGTTCGCGCCTACGCGTCGCCCGAAGCCCAAGTCATCTTCGGCACGGCCTACGACGACAGCCTGGGTGAACAGATCCGCGTCACCGTGGTGGCCACCGGCCTGAGCCGCCAGCGCCAGGCGGTACCCCAGCTCAAGGTGCTGCGCACCGGCACCGACAACATGCCGTTCCAGATGGCGGGTTCGGGTATGGGCCATGTGGGCATGGGCGGAAGTGCACAACCCGACTACGGCAGCATGGCCGTGCCCAGCGTGTGGCGCACCGGCCGCACCCAGGCAACGGACCG
>JAGOEY010000160.1 GCA_017997515.1 Burkholderiaceae bacterium
CCGATCACCCAGATTTCGACCGTCCACGGCAGTACATGAACCGTCGCGTGCGGCGACGGCGCGGGTGATGGCAGGGCTCCATCGCCGTTAAATTGTTGCGGTGCACCATTTGCGCTCTGGTAACGCGCTGGGGCATCGGGTGGCTGGACTGTGCTCCTGGGGAAATGCGGGTACAAGGGAGCATTCACACAACATGAACAGGTCGCATCCCATGAACCCTTGGCACAACGCATGGAACTGCTCGATGGAAATTGCCACGGGCGCGCCGCAGGTCATTTCACACCGGGTTGGCATGATGCACCCCGCCGCATGGTCGGCCACTGCTGCAGCGGAGTTTCAGCAGATGGTGGTCGAGAAGATGGAGGCTGCCGCTGAGTCCTGGTCAGTGCTGGTGCAGGCGGCTTTGTCCCCGGTGCCCATGGCTGACCACCCGCTGGCCTGGTGGGGCGCGGGCTACACCGAAAACATGGCGGACCATACCGCTGCCGTGGTGGGCAAGGCGCTGCTGCCGGTGAGCCGGTGTGTCACGGCCAATGTGGACCGACTGAACAAGGCATAAGAACGTGTTTGCTTGCTATTGAATGAATAGCTGCTTGCGCTTATGGGGCGTGCGCTGGAGGCCTTTTTTCTCTAAATAACCTTCTGTGCACCCTGTGCCACACGAGGGGCGCCCGGTGGCAAGGCGGGTTTGCGGCGACAATCCCTGTCCCTCAAATTTGCGCCGCATACCGCGGCATCCGTGCTCCATGTCCAGTTTCCAGGTCCGCCCCGCCACCTTCAACGACGTCCAGGCCATTGCCGACATACATGCCATTGCGTCCCGCGCGGCCTACGAGGATCTGGTGCCTGAAGAGGCCTTCCAGGCCACCCCGATGGAAAAGCGGCTGGCATTCTGGCGGGATGCCATCGAATACGCCGAGCCGCAGGTGCATGTGGCGGTGGATGGCGCGCAGGTCATCGGTTTTGTCGGTTTTGACCGCTCACGCGACCCCAAGTCCAAATCCACGGTGGGTGAAATCTGGGTTATCTCCGTTGATCCGGGCTACTGGTCGCAGGGTGTGGGCGTCGATTTGTGGGACGCCGCCCGCGAAGGCCTGCTGGAAGAAGAGTGCACCCAGGTCACCGTGTGGGTGCCCATGCTCAACGACCGGGCTGTGCGCTTCTTCGAGCTGGCAGGCTTCAAACGCGAGATGAACACGGCCAAGACGTCCATCATCGGCGGCGTCAAGCTGGAAGAGGTGCGGCTCAAGCGCGCCTTGAACTGAGAGCCGCCGCAGTAGCCGCGGGGTGGACTAACCGGTATACCCTGCACACGCCCCGGCATTCACCCGGCCCTTGCATTCGCGTAACAGCCGGCGGTCGCGGTCATGGCGGCTCTCGGCGGAGCCGCTGTCCATCGCCTGGGGCGACTTCACCACCTTGTGGGTTTTGGTCTTGTGTTTGGGGGGCGTCTTCTCTTTGGCCCCTGCAAGTGGTGCCATACAAAGCGCGGCAATGGCCAGCAACAGGGCCGGGGCACACGCCAACGGCCTGTGGTGGAGTGATGGTGTTGGCATGGTGGCTCCCTCTGTGGTGGTGTGCTGCATGGTAGCGGGGAGCGCGTCCGCTACGATGCAGAACCAACCCTAAGTACCAGTCCATTTTTTGCCCTTTAAGCCATGCGCCAAGCCCTCCACAACCTAGAAGCCTCCAAAATCCGTGAAGTCGCCAACGCAGGTCTCGGCCGGGACGACGTGCTGGCCTTCTGGTTTGGTGAGAGCGACGAGGTCACGCCCGACTTCATTCGCCAGGCCGCCATCGACTCCCTGCAGCGCGGTGAAACCTTTTATGCGCACAACCTCGGGCTGCCGGAGCTGCGTGAAGCGGTGGCCAGCTACACCAGCCGGCTGCACCCTGCGGTGGATGCGGGCCGCATCGCCATCACCTCGGGCGGTGTCAGCGCCCTGATGCTGGCCGTACAGGCGGTGGTGAATGCGGGTGACGAGGTGGTGGCCATCACCCCGGTGTGGCCCAACCTCACGGCGCAGCCCGCCATCATGGGTGCGCAGGTGTGTTGTGTGCCGTTGGTGCCCGTCAACGGTGAATGGACGCTGGATCTGGCCGCTGTGCGTGCGGCGGTCACCCCCGCCACCAAGCTGCTGATCGTCAACGCCCCCAACAACCCCACCGGCTGGACCATGTCTTCCGCCGAGCAGCAGGCCCTGCTGGACCATTGCCGCAGCACGGGCACCTGGATTCTGGCGGACGAGGTGTACGAGCGGCTTTACTACGAGCCAACGCCCAATGGGTGCGCGCCGAGTTTTCTGGACATTGCCGCGCCGGACGACCACCTGATCGTCGCCCACAGTTTTTCCAAGAGTTTTCTGATGACCGGCTGGCGCCTGGGCTGGCTGGTGCTGCCGCCTGCGCTGGTGGATGGCATGGGCAAATTGATCGAGTTCAACACCTCGTGTGCGAGTGTGTTCACGCAGCGCGCAGGCATTGCTGCGCTGACCCGCACCGACGAGGTCACGCCGCGTGTGGTGGCCCACCTGAAGCACTGCCGTGACACCCTGGTGCCGCTGCTGGCCACCGTGCCCGGTGTGCGGGTGGCCTCGGCCAAGGGCGGCATGTACGCCTTTTTCCAGCTCGATGGGGCCAGCGACTCGCTGGACACGGCCAAACGCCTGGTCACCGAAGCCGGTCTGGGCTTGGCCCCAGGCAACGCCTTTGCCCCGGAGGCCCAGGGCTGGCTGCGCTGGTGTTTTGCCTCCAAAGACCCGCAGCGTCTGGTGCAGGGCGTGGACCGCCTGAAAAGCTGGCTTGCCCGGCAGTAAAAGGGAGTAAAAGGCCGCGAAACCAGCTGCCAGCGTCACCACGCCACGGTCCGAGCTGTGTCTTGGGTGGCGAAGAGGCTCTGTGGTGTGCGATAATCCGCCTTGCTGCGCATTTTGCACAGCGCACGCCTGAGGCAGTTCCAGCTTCTGGCGCAAGTCCCATACTCACAGGAAATCAACATGATCGCATCCAGCATCAAAGCTGCAGTTGTCCAGGACAACGCCCGTAAACCCGGTGACACCGGTAGCCCAGAAGTGCAAGTCGCCATTCTGACCGCCCGTATCAACGAGTTGACCCCCCATTTCAAGACCCACGCCAAGGACCACCACGGTCGCCGTGGTCTGCTGCGTATGGTGAGCCGCCGCCGCAAGCTGCTGGACTACCTGAACGGTAAAGACCACGACCGTTACGTCGCACTGATCGCCAAGCTTGGCCTGCGCAAGTAATCGGTAAAACAACGCAAAGCGCCTGAGTTAGTTCACTAGCTCAGGCGTTTGTTTTTTGTAAATCTGGGATGCACGCGGGAATACGCGCTGTGTCATTCCACAAAAAGCTGCGGCGGGTCGGCTTCTTGTGGAATGGCATCGTGTTCAAGCGCAGCTCCAGCCCTTGCAGATTGGGTCTAATCTGCTATGAAAACAGGAGCTAAACACATGTCTATTTTCAACAAAGTTACCAAGTCGTTCCAATGGGGTGACAAGACCGTCATCATGGAAACCGGCGAAATCGCCCGCCAGGCTGGCGGCGCAGTGCTGGTCAACATCGAAGACACCGTGATCCTCGCCACCGTGGTGGCCTCCAAGTCGGCCAAGCCCGGCCAGGACTTCTTTCCGCTGACCGTGGACTACATCGAGAAGACCTACGCCGCAGGCAAGATCCCTGGCAGCTTCTTCAAGCGTGAAGCCAAACCCAGCGAACACGAAACCCTGACCAGCCGCCTGATCGATCGCCCGATCCGCCCGCTGTTCCCCGAAGGTTTCCTGAACGACGTGCATGTGGTCATCCACACGCTGTCGCTGAACCCTGAAGTGGATGCCGACATCGCCGCCATGATCGGTGTGTCCGCCGCGCTGTCGATCTCCGGCATCCCGTTCAACGGCCCCATCGGTGCTGCCCGCGTGGGTTACATCAATGGCCAGTACGTGCTGAACCCCGGTCAGACGCTGCGCAAGGATTCGCAGATGGACCTGGTTGTCGCTGGCACCGAGTCCGCCGTGCTGATGGTCGAGTCCGAAGCCCTGCAACTGAGCGAAGAAATCATGCTCGGTGGTGTGGTGTTTGGCCACGAACAAGCCAACATCGCCATCAACGCCATCCACGAACTCGTGCGTGACGCTGGCAAGCCGGTCTGGGACTGGACTGCCCCTGCGGAAGACGAAGCTTTCGTCGCCAAGGTCAAGGGCTTGGCCGAAGAAAAGCTGCGCGCTGTGTACCAGATCCGCAGCAAACAAGCCCGTACCCAGGCCCTGCGCGAAGCCAATGCCAGCGTGATGGCGGCCCTGAAAGACAGCGGCGAGCCGTTTGATTCGGGCAAGGTCAACGACCTGCTGTTTGCCATCGAATCGAAGATTGTGCGTGGCCAGATCCTGGCCGGTGAGCCCCGCATCGACGGCCGCGACACCCGCACCGTGCGCCCGATCGAAATCCGCAACTCCGTGCTGCCCCGCACCCACGGCTCGGCCCTGTTCACCCGCGGTGAAACCCAGGCGCTGGTGGTGACCACCCTCGGCACCGAACGTGATGCGCAGCGCATCGACGCACTCATGGGTGAGTACGAAGACCGCTTCATGCTGCACTACAACATGCCTCCGTTCGCCACTGGCGAAGTGGGCCGTATGGGTTCGACCAAGCGCCGCGAAATCGGCCACGGCCGTCTGGCCAAACGTGCGCTGGCTGCCGTGCTGCCATCGAAGGAAGACTTCCCCTACACCATGCGTGTGGTGTCGGAAGTGACCGAGTCGAACGGCTCCTCGTCGATGGCTTCGGTCTGCGGCGGCTGCCTGTCGCTGATGGACGC
>JAGOEY010000161.1 GCA_017997515.1 Burkholderiaceae bacterium
CGGGCGCGGTGTCCATGATGGCGTGCGACTGCAGCACAGCCAGGCGCTGGGCTTCGGCGTTACCGGGCTGCACGGGTGCGGTCATGGGCCTGCTCTGTGCCACAGCGGACAGGCGCTGATTCGGTAGGAAAGAAACCAGAACGCTTGCATGGATCCATCGCTGGGGTCGGTTGAAAAAAGAACCACCGACGCAGCACCAAGGCAATGGTGCCTGCGCCGTGGGCGTTCTCAGGGGGTATTTATCCTACACCGCAGGTTGTGGCGGCAAACCACGGTTACATCAATTCTGTGACACTATGAAAAAGTGAGCTAATAGCGCTTGTCACGCAAGGGCTGGAGGTACTTTTGATTGGTTTTTTCAGGGCCTGCGAAACGCCACGGTCTGCGCTGACCAGTAGTGTGCGTTGAGCCGGTCCAGCCGCACGGTGCCACCCGTGGACGGGGCGTGGACAAAGCGCCCCTCGCCCACATAAATGCCTGCATGGTGGGGCGCACGGCCCTTGCCGAACACTACCAGATCGCCCGTGCGCAGCTGCTCGCCCGCCACCGGCTGGCCCCAGCCGCTGAGCTGCGCCACGGTGCGCGGCGGCGCCACCGACACCCGGGCGCGGTACACGTAGCCGATCAGTCCGCTGCAATCGAAGCCGGTGTCGGGGGTGTTGCCGCCATAGCGGTAGGGCGTGCCCACCAGCCCCAGGGCGTGGATGGCGATGTCGTGGGCCATGTCGTCCGTCAGGCGTGAGGACTGCGGCGGCGGTGCTGTGGGCGCGCGCGGCGCTGGCGGGGTGCTACAGCCCGCCAGCCACCAAACCAATACGGATGACAGGGCCAGGGTGTGGAGTGATCGCATGGCAAAAGGGTAGCGCAATTCGATGATGATGGCCCCCTTGCCACCACGCCGCCTGCCTGCATGACCGATACCCCCCAGACTGACCGCAGCCCCTGGGCTGTTTTCTGGATTTTTCTGCGCCTGGGCCTGACCTCGTTTGGGGGGCCGATAGCCCACCTGGGCTACTTCCGCCAGGAGTTGGTGGTGCGGCGCCAGTGGCTCACCGAGCGCAGCTATGCCGACCTGGTGGCCCTGTGCCAGTTTCTGCCAGGGCCTGCCAGCAGCCAGGTGGGCATCGCCCTGGGGCTGTCGCGCTCTGGCTACGCGGGGGCCTTGGCGGCGTGGGCGGGTTTTACGCTGCCGTCGGCGGTGGTGCTGATGTTGTTTGCGCAGGGCATCACCCATTACGGCGATGCCTTGCCCACGGGTGTGCTGCACGGCCTGAAGGTGGTGGCGGTGGCGGTGGTGGCGCAGGCCGTATGGGGCATGGCACGCAACCTGTGCCCCGATGTGCCGCGCATTACCACCATGGTGGCCGCCACCTGCGCGGTGCTGCTGGTGCCGTCGGTGTGGGTGCAGGTGGGGGTGATGGCCCTGGCGGCGGCGGTGGGCCTGCGCTGGTGCAAGCCACCGCCCGGACAGGCGCATGACCCGTTGCCCATGGCCATCGGGCCACGGGCGGGCGCGTTCTGGCTGGCGCTGTTTTTTGCGCTGCTGATCGGGTTGCCGCTGTGGGCTGGCGCATCGGCCCACCAGACGCTGGCCTTGGTCGATGCCTTCTACCGCGCAGGCGCCCTGGTGTTTGGTGGCGGCCATGTGGTGCTGCCGCTGCTGCAAGCCGAGGTGGTGCCGACGGGCTGGGTGGGCAACGATGCCTTTCTGGCCGGTTACGGCGCTGCGCAGGCCGTGCCCGGCCCGTTGTTTACTTTTGCGGCGTTTCTGGGCGCGGCGATGCAGCAGCCGCCCACGGGCTGGCTGGGGGGGCTGGTGGCCCTGCTGGCCATTTTTGCGCCCTCTTTTTTGCTGGTGCTGGGTGCCTTGCCGTTCTGGGAACGCCTGCGCGGCCACCCCCGTACGCAAGCGGCGCTGGCGGGCACCAACGCGGCGGTGGTGGGGCTGCTGCTGGCAGCGCTGTACCAGCCGGTGTGGACCAGCGCCATCCACACGCCGCCAGACTTTGGCCTGGCCTTGGTGGCCTGGGTGGCGCTGATGTTCTGGAAATGGCCGCCCTGGCTGGTGGTGCTGGGCAGCGCTGTGGGGGGTGCGGTGTTAGCCCACGCCCTTTGACGGTGCTGGGGCGCTACGGCTGCGCAGCAGCGGCCAGCTGGGCCAGCAACGTGGGCACCGCCGCTTTGGTGCAGCGCTGCAACTGCACTAGCAGATCGTGGTCGGGGGCGGCCACGCCCCAGCGGGTGCGCAGGTCGTGCTGCATGCGCGCCAGCAGCGCGGCGGCCATTTCGGCATCGGCCAGCGCGCGGTGGGCCTGGCCGGTGCGCGGCAGGCCGTGGTAATCGACCAGCACGCCCAGCTGGTGGTTGGGCGCCTGCGGGTACAGGCGGCGCGATAGCAGCACGGTGCAGGCAAAGGGCTGCGCTGCGGGCAGACCGGCCAGTGCCAGCTCGGCCTGCCAGAACTTGCGGTCAAACGCCGCGTTGTGCGCCACCATGGGCGCGCTGCCCACAAAGCGCGCGGCCTCCGCCATCACACTGGCTGCCGCAGGCGCGGCTTGCACCATGGCGTTGGTGATGCCCGTGAGCTGCGTGATGAAGGGCGGCACCCAGGTGCCCGCGTTCATCAGGCTCTGGAAGCGGTCTACCACCCGGCCCCCTTCGAGCAGCACGATGGCCACCTCGGTGGCGCGCGCCCCCTGATCGGGCGAGATGCCGGTGGTTTCAAAGTCGATGACGGCGATGGGAGACATAGGCAGCAAGGGGCAATCGAAAAGAAAACGCTTCAGGGGCGTGGCCGCACCAGGCGCACGGGCAGCAACTCGCTCTTGGCGATGTCGCCGCGCGCCTCGCCGCTGGACAAGTCCACCGCCCAGCCCTGCGTAAAGGCCATCTGGTTGGCGCTGCGGTCACTGTTGCCCTGCTGGACGTTGTCGTATTTATAGGCATTGACCGAGAAGGTCTTGATGTTGGCCGTGCCCGTCCAATGCCAGTCTTGCGGTGCGTTGGGGAACAGCTCGGGGTCCAGGCCGGGCGGATCGGCACGCTTGTTCACCAGGCGGCGCAGCTCATTGACGCGTGGCAAGCGCCAGCGCACTCCCTCGGCCTTCCAGCGCGCGGTGGCCAGCGCAGCCGCTTCGGTGTAGGTCAGCAGCAGCGGCTGGCCGGTGCAGGTGCGGCCATTCCAGCGCATGCCGTGGACGCAGCGCGGCCAGGCCAGGTGGGCGCGCTGGTCGATGGCGTAAGCGCCATCGGCAGACAACACCCACTGCGCCTTGGCAGGCACAGCGGCTGCGGTGGCGTCCGCCGACATCGCAGCGGCATCTGTTGCTTCAGCCTCTGGCGCAGCCAGGGCGGCGGGCGCAGCAGGCTGTGCAGGCGCCAGCGCAGGCGCCACAGCACTGGCCAGGCACACCAGCGCCTGACAAAAGACGGGTACGAGCGGTTTCATGGGGGTTCTCCTGCGGGCATCCAACATGGTTGCATGGTAGCTGCCCGCCAGCGGTGTTTTCAGTGCCCGGCTGTTTTGGGATGGGCCAGAAAGAAGCGCAGCATCTCTTGCGTCGCACTGATGCCGCGCGGGTCCGTGTGGCTGCCTGTGGCATGGCCGCCCGACCACGCATGGCCTGCGCCGTGCAGCACCCAGTGCTCGGCCACCACATCGGCATCGACGTCGGTATCGGCACCGGGGCTGACCCTGCCGGCCCTGCGGTGGTGGTACACCGTGCGGGTGTAGCGCTGGCCTGCCACCGACTGGCCCGGAATGCTTTGGCGCTGCACCCTGGCGGGGCTACCGGCCAGGGCCTGCAAGGCGGCATCCACCAGGTGCTCGCTGTTTTTGGCATGAACGATGGTGTCGGCATCGCCATGGAACACGATCAGCGGGGGGTACGAGGCCGGGTTCGGGGCGGCGTGCGCGGGCACCACGGTGGGCCGGGTGCCCGTGCGCATGGCCGACAGGGCTGCCGTCAGGTTGTGGGCCGCACCGGCCTGCAAGCCCGAGTGCACGCCCACGGCAGCGAATACATCGGGGTATTCACGCCCCAGCACCGCTGCCATGGCACCGCCTGCTGACAGCCCGGCCGCGTACACCCGCTGCGCATCCACGCTGTGGCGTTGCGCCACGTCGCGCACCATGGCCACCAGCAGGGCGGGTTCGCCCATGCCCCGGCGCTGGTGGTGCGGTTCAAACCAGTTCCAGCAGGCGTTGACGTTGGCGCTGCGCGGCTGGGCCGGGTACAGCACCAGGGCGTTGGCCTGCGCTGCTGCCAGGTTCATGCCGGTGCCGATGGCAAAGTCGTCGGGGTTTTGGGTGCAGCCGTGCAGCATCAGCACCAGCGCCATGGGCTGCTGTGGCGTAGCGCCTGGGGGCACATACAGCCGGTAATGGTGCAGCGTTCCAGCGTGGCGGAAGTCCACGTACTCAAAGCTGCCCGGGGGTTCGGTGTGCACCAGTGCGTTGGTGGCAGAGGGGGTTGCGTTGCCGTCCATGGTGGGTCCTTGTCGATAAAGCCGACCATGCAGGCCAGACCGGATACGCTGGTTTCCAGCGCCCGGCCCGCAGTCCGCACGGCCTGCCGCTATCCTAAAAAAGAACCCGGATGTTTGCAGGATCGCGCCAGCGCACTACGGCTCGGTCGGGCCGCGCTTGCGCGACTGCGACTGGTTGTCGCTGCCGATGTGGTCGGTGCGGTCACTGCGACTCTCGGGGGTGCGGCGAGCTTCGTTTTTTTGCGTCGGTGCTTGCTCGCCCTGGCGGTTGTGGTCGTTTTCCACCTTGTGCTTGCCGGGTTCCTGGCGGTCTTGGGGGGCGGTGTTTTTCATGGTAGCTCCGGG
>JAGOEY010000162.1 GCA_017997515.1 Burkholderiaceae bacterium
CGAGCTCGAACCCGTCCATGGCGCCAGGCACACGCAAGCCGTCGCCCTCCGGAAAGTGGGCATGTAAGGTGGCGTTGATGGCCTGGGGGTTGGCGTCCAGGTCCAGCGTGGCGCGCAGCCGGTGGATGACCTGGGGCAGAACTGCACGCAGGCTGTCGCTGACCCGCAGCAGCACCTGGTTGTCCTGCGGCGCAAAGTGGGCCTCGATCCAGCCGGTGTGGGTGTGGTCTGCGTTGTGCAGCCGCAGCGTGCGGCGCAGGCACATGGATATGGGGTCGATTTGCTCCACCCCCACCAGCATGCGTGTGTGGTTGAACTGCAGCATGGCGGCCACGTCGTACGGTGGCCGGTAGCCAAGCCGCACCACCGGGCCCGCGCCGTCGTGCGGCAGGCGGGTGCGCCGCAGTTGGGACGGGTTGAGCCCGTAATGGGTCACAAAGGCCGCGTTAAAGCGGCGCACGCTGGCGTAACCACTGCCCAGCGCCACCTGGGTGATGGGCAGGTCGGTGTCGGTCAGCAGCTGTTTGGCCGTCAGCAGGCGGCGGGTTTGCAGGTACTGCAAAGGCGAGATGCCAAACTGCGCTTCAAAAATGCGCCGCAGATGGCGGTCACTGATGCCCAGCCGGGTGGCCAGTTGTTGCACCGATGATTCACCGGTGTGCTCCGTCGTGGGAATGTCCATCCAGCGTGCCGCTTGCTGCGCGAGGATGCCGGACGCGTCCTGGGTTGACCACACCAGTGCGTGGGGTGCCAGCTCCGGGCGGCAGCGCAGGCAGGGGCGAAACCCCGCGCTTTCGGCCTGGGCAGCATGGGTGTAGAAGCGGCAGTTCTCGCGTTTGGGCGTGCGGACTTTGCACACAGGCCGGCAGTAGATGCCGGTGGAGGTCACCGCCGTGAAAAAACTCCCGTCAAACCGGGCGTCCCGCGCTTTGAGTGCGAGGTAACAAGCGTCTTGTTCTGCCGTGTTCTGGAGGTCCATGGCAGCGATCATAGGCGGCAAAACGGCGACGGACTGGCCGTTTTCGGACATGTGGGCAGGGCCCATGTCCGAAGTGTGTCAGCAGGTCAGCGTTTAGGCAGATCAAACACCAGGCAGGTGGTGGTGGCATGGGCATACAGCGTGCCGTCCGGGCCGACCAGCCGGGCTTCGGCCGTAGCCAGTTGGCGGCCGCAGTGGATGACTTTGCCCTCGGCCCGCACACGCCCGACCTTGGGCGTAATACCCCGCACCATGTTGATTCCCAGCTCTGCCGTGGTGTAGCCCCGGCCTGGCTGCATCATCGTGTGGATGGAGCATCCCAGTGCGGAATCCAGCAAGGTGGCAAACCAGCCGCCGTGTACACCACCCATCGGGTTCAGGTGTTCTGCACGCGGCGTGCCCTGGAAAAGAGCCCGGCCCAGTTCCGCCTCCATGATCAGGAAGTCCAGCGTTTTGGCAATGGCGGCATAGGGCAATTCACCGCGCAGCATGGCCTGCATTTGTTCCAGGCCTGTCATGTGTGCAATCTGCTCGGGGCGCGCCACGCCGGGGCCTGCACCTGCCAGCAGGCGGCGGTTGATCCGGTCTTCTTCGGCAATCCACAACTCCAGCGAGGAGGACGTGTCGGTTGCGGCAAGGGCAGGGTGGGTCATGTGGATCTCCGTTTTAAATAAATTGCATATGCAACCATTGTAGATACAATAAAAACATGCAAAAAGCCGCCACGTCACCCACGCGACCCCAGGGTTGCACCAATCTCAAGCTGCGCCAGCTGACCCGTGTGGTGTCGCAGCGTTACGACGCAGGTATGAGCGCCGTGGGGCTCAAGACCACGCAGTACTCGTTGTTATCCCATGTCGTCAAGCTGGGGCCGGTGCGGCCTGCGGACCTGGCGGCCCAGATGCGGATGGACCCGTCCACCCTCACACGCAACCTCAAACCGCTGGTGGATGCGGGCTGGGTGGCGGTGGTGCCCGGTGTGGATGCCCGCAGCCGGCTGGTGTGTACCACCGCCGCAGGCAGCGCCAAACGTGCCGAAGCCCAGGCGCACTGGCGGGCGGCGCAGGAAAGCCTGAACCAGACTTTGGGGCTGGAGCGGGTGGTCGCTTTACATGCCATGGTGGATGAGGTGCTGCATCTGCTGGCACAGCCACCCGAGGAAGACACAACCAATACGGACGAGGTGGCCCATGCAAACTGACACCACCCGCAAAGCCGTCTGGCTCGTACTGCTGGCCGCAGCGGGCACCTTTGCGCTGACCATGGGCACGCGCCAGACGATGGGCCTGTTCCTGAGCCCGATGAACACATCCACCGGGTTGGGTGTGGGCAGCATCAGCCTGGCTTTTGCTTTTGGGCAACTGTGGTGGGGCCTGACGCAGCCCTTTGCGGGTGCTGTGGCTGACCGTGTGGGGACAGGGCGGGTGCTGGTTGCAGGTGTGGTGCTGGTGGCACTGGGCACCTTCATCACACCGTTCATGACAAGCACCGCAGGGCTTATTTTTTCGATTGGTGTGCTGGCCGCCGGGGGGGCCGGTATGGCCGGCCCGTCCGTGCTGATGGCCGCCACCACCCGCCTGGTGCCCGCAGCGCAGCGGGGGATTGCCACGGGTATGGTCAATGCGGGGGGCTCTTTTGGCCAGTTCCTGATGGCACCCCTGGCCATTGGCCTGAGTGCCGCCATGGGCTGGGCCGGGGCCATGCAGGTGCTGGGCCTGCTGGTGTTGCTGGCCCTGCCCGCCGCCCTGGTCCTGAAAGGCAACGCGTTGCAGGGTGCGCCCGCAGGGCAAAAACGGCTGACAGCCCGCGAGGCTATATCCGAGGCCTTGCGCCTGCCGAGCTTTTTGATGCTGTGTGCGGGTTTTCTGGTCT
Organism: Burkholderiaceae bacterium; assembly: GCA_017997515.1. The sequence continues at coordinate 2,852 of JAGOEY010000162.1, forward strand.
GTGGTTTCCACGTCGCGTTTCTGGCCACCCACTTGCCGGGAGTGATTGCGGAGTGTGGTCTGCCGCCCCAGGTCGGGGCCTGGGCACTGGCCATGATTGGCCTGTTCAACATCTTTGGCAGCTTTGGTATGGGCTGGGCCGTGGGCCGCTGGCGTATGAAGTCTTTGCTGGTGCTGGTGTATGCCACCCGGGCCATCGCCATCACCCTCTTTTTGCTGGCACCCAAAAACGAGGTGACTGTGTTGATTTTTGCCGCTGTGATGGGGGTGAGTTTCCTGTCCACCGTGCCCCCCACCGCCGGGCTGGTGGCCAAGTTCTTCGGCACGGCCAATATGGCGATGCTGTTTGGCATCGTGATGCTGGCCCACCAGGTGGGCGGCTTTTTTGGGGCCTGGCTGGGCGGACGGGTGTTTGAAGCCACCGGCTCGTACAACCTCGTGTGGTACATCGACATTGCACTGGCCGTGGGCGCTGCGCTAGTGCATTTGCCTATCCGTGAAAAAAAGCTGGTGCCAGTGGCTACCGCAGCGTGAGCACTGTCATGGCCCTAAACTCAGGGCCGTATGGAACGTTCTACCCGCCAACGCACCGCCATCCGTACGGTGATTGACACCGCACACCGGCCCTTGTCCCCCCAGGAGGTGCTGCTGGGCGCGCAAGAGCTGGTGGCTGCCATGGGCATGGCCACGGTGTACCGCAACCTGAAGTTGCTGGTGGCCGACGGCGCGGTGCAGATGGTGAGCCTGCCGGGTGAAAGCCCGCGTTACGAATCATCGGGCCACGCACACCACCACCACTTCCAGTGTGAAACCTGTGGCCGGGTTTTTGATGTGCACCAATGCCCCGGTGACCTGAAACATCTGGCACCAGCGGGGTTTCTGGTGCGGCACCACGAGCTGACTTTGTACGGCCAATGTGCCGACTGCCATACGCCAGTGTAGGAATTTGCCGTGACTGTGGGGTGCTGCCGTGCCGCATGGCAACTTGTGTCAGCCTTTTGGCGCGATCTGGCTCTACACTCAAATCCTCATCACACAACGGAAGTAGAGCCATGGCAAGAAAAATCACATCCCTGCGCCTTGCAGGGGTGATCGGCGTGTTGGCATTGGGAGCGGCAGCGTCCACCGTGTCGGCGCAAAGCCGTGAGTGGCAGCGCGGGTATGAGCAAGGTTTTCGGGATGGCGTGGCCAGCGTGCAGGGTGGCGCTGCACCCCCCATGCGCCCGCCGCCACCCGGTTGGCAAACCGGCCGCCTGGTGATCCAGGACGCCCAGTTTGGTGTGCGCAACAACACCTGTAACGCACGCCCTGCGGTGCAAAGTATCGTGGACCGCCATGGCCCGAACCGGGTGTACGCCAGCACCCAACTGTGTGGTGACCCGGCCCCCAACCGGCCCAAGACCTTGTGGGTCACGTTCAGCTGCGACAACCGCCGCCCTGTCAGCGTTTCAGCACCCGAGGGCCGTTGGCTGAATCTGGATTGTTGATTGAACACCCCCAGGCTACGCGGACTTCGTTCCGCTTCCGCCAACCCCCTTGCAGGGGGCGACGCCTGTGGCCTGGCAAAGCCAGTTCCACGGCGTCTGCTGGATGGGTGCTTGCCTTCGGCTTGCACTCCGGCGCTGGGGATTCTGCTGACTACACGGGCACGGTGTAGTTCAGCGTCATGCGGCCGCCGTCCACGGTGACGATTTCGCCGGTGACGTAGCTGGATGCGTCGCTGGCCAGCCAGGCCACCACGTCGGCAATCTCGGACGGCTCACCGAGCCGTTTCATGGGGGTGCGGCTCAAAATCTTTTGTTTGGCTTCTTCACTGGTCAGCACGGCTTTGGCCGCCAGTTCGGTGGCGATGGTTCCGGGGGCCACGGCGTTGACGCGGATGTTTTTGTCGGCCAGCGCCAGGGCCATCACGCGGGTCAGCTGGTTAATGCCGCCTTTGCTGACGTTGTAGCTGGCGATGGTGGGGATGGCCATCACCCCGT
>JAGOEY010000163.1:0-2899 GCA_017997515.1 Burkholderiaceae bacterium
GAGTGAAATCGGGCGATTGGGCGCCCCAGCTGCTGGCATGGGCAGGAGCCCATGCGGCGCATCCGGGTCACCCACTCATCCCGATTGCACTCCAATGCAATCTTCAAAAAGACGTTGAACACGTTCTAAAGGCTTTGCACCCAGGGCACCACGGCGGCTGACCCGGCGGGTACCTTGCAGCGGAGGTGCTCCTGAACCGCCACAAGGCGTATGTCTACCGGGCGGGCCGACCCGTCAACCCAACAGGAGTGAAGACATGTCATACATCGATGGTTTCGTGATCGCCGTCCCCACCGCCAACAAACAGCAGTTCATCGAACACGCGCGCCATTTCGACGCAATGTTCATCGAGTTGGGCGCAATCCGTGTGATCGAAGGCTGGGGTGATGACGTCCCTGACGGCAAAGTCACCGATTTCCGCCGCGCAGTTCAGGCGACGGACGAAGAGACAGTGGCGTTTTCGTGGGTCGAATGGCCGGACAAGGCCACGCGCGACGCCGGCATGAAGAAGATGATGGAAGACCCGCGCATGGACCCGTCCACACCCGGCAACCCGCCCATGCCCTTCGACGGCAAACGCATGATCTTCGGTGGCTTCGAACAGGTGGTCGAAGTGAAGGCTTGAGCGGCGACGGGTGACGTGGCCTGAAGTCAGGTGACCCGGAACCTCGCTAAATCCCCAAAAACTGAAACGGCACAGCCGGCTTGAACTGCTGCGTCGCGTTCCCTGAATAGGTGTGGCTCTGGTCCGCCCCCAGGTCAAGCTTGAGCACCTTTCCGCTCTGGGGGCTGAAGTCCAGCGCCTTGAGGTCCACCCAGAATGTGTTGGGTGTCAGGGCCGACTCAAAGAAATACAGCTTGCGCTGGTGGTCGAACACCGTGCGCCAGCGGGTGGATGAGATGTTGGGCTCGCCGGGGGTGCTGATGCCGTAGGGCACCGACACGTTGCGGATCACGCTGAACACGCTGGCAAGGGCCTTGTTCGGGTTGGGGTCTTTGGGGATGGCATTGACGTAGAACGATGCGCGGGCAAAGCGGTCGGCGGCGCGGTTGGTGCCCGGCAGCATGGTGGTGCCGCCAATCTGCTGCCAGTAGGTGTTCAGTGCCAGTTGCTGGTCAAAGATGGGTGAATTGGTCATCACCTGGTACTTGCGGCTGTGGTGGATGACCTGTTTGCCGTCGATGTACTCCACGATGGCGCTGTCGCCGCTGGCGTCGGACATGGACAGGTGCAGCGTGGTCAGCCGGTTCTCGCCGGGTACGCTGTCCGACACGATGGTGAAGGGCTGCTCTTGCAGCGCGGCCACGGCTTCCTGTACGGTGGCGAAGTTGTCCAGCACGTACTGGGCCCAGGCTGCAATCGTCAGGCCGGGTTTGCTGCTCGCGTCAAACGCGGGGTACTGCGACTCCACCAGCCACAGCAGATTGGCGTTGAGCCCGGCCTCGTTCACCCCGTCGGTGGTGGAGATGTCATAGCCCGAGGTGATGACGCTGCCGTATTTGGACGTCCAGCGCAGCGTGTTGTCGCCGGTCTGGCCGGTGCGGGCCATGCCGCGTGGCAGCACCCACAGGTTGCTGACGATGTCGCTCTTCCAGTCCATCGAGCGCGCGGTCATCACCTGCCCATCAGCCCCATGAAAAACAAGCCGGGTGCAGGCCCATGCGCTGGATGCAGCAGCCACGCTGGAAATACCCAGCACCAGGGCTGCAAGTGGCGGGCGCATACGGAACACGTTTATTTTCATCAGAACCTCCTTGGTACAAACAGGGGCAAGTATGGTGGCTAAGAAGTTCAACCGTGCGAAAGCCCGGCATATGCGGCGGGTTACATGTAGTCCCTTATGAACAACAAGGCCATCAGAATTTTTACGTTAAAAATGCGCTGCACGAAGCACGCGGAAAGTGTGCGCTGCGGGTGGAGCGGGTCCCGTGTGCCCGTATCTCGTACGCTACGTCATTGGCCCGATTGCAGGAGGCCTGCCAGCGTGTCGAAGCCGCCTGCACAAAGTTAACCTGACTTCCCTGTTTTGGACTTATTTCTATGACCACTTCCCGCACCGGCGGCCAGATTCTGGTTGACCAGCTCATCACCCACGGCGTGCAGCAACTGTTCTGTGTGCCGGGTGAAAGTTTCCTCGCCGTGCTTGACGCGCTGCACGACGCCAGCATCGACGTCACCGTGTGCCGCCAGGAAGGCGGCGCGGCCATGATGGCCGAGGCGCAGGGCAAACTGACCGGCCAGCCGGGCATCTGTTTTGTGACGCGCGGCCCGGGTGCCACCAACGCGTCGGCCGGTGTACACATCGCGCACCAGGATTCGACCCCCATGATCCTGTTCGTGGGCCAGGTGGGGCGCGGCATGGTGGGGCGCGAGGCTTTTCAGGAGCTGGACTACAGCGCCGTGTTTGGCACCATGGCCAAGTGGGTGGTGCAGATTGACGACCCGGCGCGGGTGCCCGAGCTGATTTCGCGCGCCTTCCACGTCGCCACATCGGGCCGCCCTGGCCCGGTGGTGATTGCCCTGCCCGAAGACATGCTGACCGAAGCGGCCAGCGTGGCCGACGCGCTGCCCTATGCCGTGACCGAAACCCACCCCGGCACGGCGCAGATGGCCGAGCTGGCCCAGCGCCTGCAGGCCGCAAAACAGCCCGTGGCCATCCTGGGCGGCAGCCGCTGGTCCGAGCAGGCGGTGCGTGAGTTCACTGCTTTTGCCGAGGCCTGGTCGCTGCCCGTCTATTGCTCTTTCCGCCGCCAGATGCTGTTCCCCGCCAGCCACGCCTGTTACGGTGGTGACCTGGGCCTGGGGGCGAACCCCAAATTGTTGGCGCGCATCAAGGCGTCGGACCTGGTGCTGATGGTGGGCGGGCGTTTGTCCGAGGTGCCGTCGCAGGGCTACGAG
>JAGOEY010000163.1:2999-4781 GCA_017997515.1 Burkholderiaceae bacterium
GACCCGGAAGCCATCACGCCCACGGGAACAATTCAGGGGCTGCGCTCCGCCGCCCTGGCCCGAAAAACCTGACCACTCTCCGCGCAAAATAGCAGGGTGACCGCACCTGCTTCTGCCGACATTCCGGCTCCCTCTTTGCCGCGCCGCATTGCGCATCTCGACATGGACGCTTTTTTTGCGTCGGTCGAGTTGCTGCGTTACCCGCAGCTCAAGGGCCTGCCCATGGTGATTGGTGGCGGCCGTCGCAAGGTGGACGAAGCCATCCGCAACATCCCCGAAGGCGGCACGCTGGCCGACATTCCGATCGCCGCGTTTCCGCTGCTGAAGGACTACGTAGGCCGGGGTGTCATCACCACCGCCACCTATGCTGCCCGCCAGTTTGGTATCGGCTCGGCCATGGGCATGATGAAGGCCGCCAAACTCTGCCCGCAGGCACTGGTGCTGCCGGTGGACTTTGACGAAGTGCGCCGCTTGTCGCGCCTGTTCAAGGACACCATCCGCGAGATTGCCCCGGTGGTGGAAGACCGGGGTGTGGACGAGGTGTACATCGACTTCACCGATGTGCCTGGAGGCCAGCGCGAGGGCGGGCGTGTGCTGGCGCGGCTGATCCAGAAGTCCATCCTGCAGGCCACCGGGCTGACCTGTTCGGTCGGTGTGGCACCCAACAAACTGCTGGCCAAGATGGCGAGTGAGTTCAACAAACCCAACGGTATTTCCATCGTGTCGGCGGACGATCTGCAAGCCAAGATCTGGCCGCTGCCCTGCCGCAAGGTCAACGGCATCGGCCCCAAGGCCGACGAGAAATTGCAGCGCCATGGCATCCACACCATTGGTGACCTGGCCGCACGCGAGCGCGACTGGCTGATGGCCACCTTTGGCAAGTCCACCGGGGCATGGATGTTTGAAGTGGCGCGCGGCCGTGATGAACGACCTGTTGTCACCGAGAGTGAACCTGTGTCCATGAGCCGCGAGACCACGTTCGACCGCGACCTGCATGCCGTGCACGACAAAGCCGAGCTGGGCCGCATCTTCACCTGGCTGTGTGAGAAGGTGGCCGACGACCTGCAGCGTAAAGGCTACGTGGGCAAAACCATCGGCATCAAGCTGCGCTACGACGACTTCAAAACCGCCACGCGTGACCAAACCGTGCTGGCGCACACCGCCGACGCCGCCACCATCCGCCGTGTGGCGGGCCAGTGCCTCAAACGGGTGCCGCTGGATAAAAAGCTGCGTTTGCTGGGCGTGCGGGTGGGGGCACTGGTGAAGCACGATGAGGCCGCTATTCATGAACAAAAAATGCCTCTGGCGCAGAAGGGGAGAGCGCAAGCTGCTATTGAATCAATAGCAGCTACAGGGCAGTTGTTTTAGGGCACTGCGGGTCTGTAGTGCGCCCATTGCCAAAGTGACAGCCCGCCATGCCACGGGGCGCTACAGTGCCGTGCAAACCCACCCGGAGACACCCATGCACAGCTTCACCCTGACCGAACACAAGCACATCGCCCACCTGGTGCTGAGCCGCCCGGAGGCCATGAACACCATGCACCCCACGTTCTGGCGCGAACTGGACGACGTGCTGACACGCATCCACCGCGAGGGAACGGCACGGGTGCTGGTCATCAGCAGCACGGGCAAACACTTCAGCGCGGGTATGGCGCTGGAGACGTTTGCCGGGGCCATCCAGATGGACGACCAGAGCCCCGAAGGCCGCGCCGCCATTTTTGATTTATTGACCGACATGCAGTCCACCTTCACCAAGCTGGAGCGCCTGCGGATTCCGGTGAT
>JAGOEY010000164.1 GCA_017997515.1 Burkholderiaceae bacterium
GAGGGTGTACTCACCAACGAACGTATCAATGACGCGGTGGCCGAGCCGGTGGTCTACATGATGGACCGTTATGTCGTGGGCGGCTTTTACCGCGTACACGCAGGGCGCGGCGAGGACGAAAGCATCAATACGGCGGGGGCGGGTTTTGTGCCGCTGGCGTTTGAACACGCGGCCCACATGCCACAGCCCGGTGTGAAGCCGGGTGCCAGCGCCCCCAACCGCTTCTATATGTACGGCGTGGTGGCGCGGCTGGCCATGGCAGCGTCCAGCTACGAGCTGGAAGCCACCGACCCCGACCGCGAAATCTACGACTGAGCCGTTCCTGCGCCGCGCGTCAAGCTGCAGTTGCTGCGCTGCAACATCAGTCAGTTTTGGCGTGTTTTAGGGCCCGTCCCCTCTTGCATCGGCATGGGGGCGGCGCACAATGGCGATCCTCCAGACAACCAAACGGGGCAGACATGACCATGTCCCGTTGCTTTTTGTGTCCGCATCCAAATCGTCCCTGCCCGCACTCACGCTGGGCGCCATCGGTGTCGTCTACGGCGACATCGGTACCAGTGTTCTGTACTCGGTCAAGGAGGTGTTTGGCTCGGGCCATGTGCCGTTCACACCCGAAAACGTCTACGGCATCCTCTCGATCTTCTTCTGGACCCTGACGGTTATCGTCTCCCTCAAGTACGTGGTGCTGGTGCTGCGTGCCGACAACAACGGCGAAGGTGGCCTGGTCGCCATGCTGGCGCTGGCATCCCAGTCGGTCAAAGACCGGCCGCAGCTGCGCAAGGTGCTTTTGTTGTTGGGCATTTTTGGCACCTGCCTGTTTTATGGCGACGGGGTCATCACCCCGGCCATCTCGGTGCTGTCGGCGGTGGAGGGCATGGTGATCGTGTCGCCCCACTTCAAGAAGTATGTGATCCCGATCACGCTGGTGATCCTGTTCATGCTGTTTGCCGTGCAAAAACGCGGCACGGCGGGCATCGGCAAGTTTTTTGGCCCTATCACCCTGCTGTGGTTTGTGGTGCTGGGGGTGCTGGGGGTGAGCCATATCGTGACGAACCCGGCCATTCTGTGGGCGATCAGTCCGCATTACGCGCTGCGGTTCATGTTCGACAACCCGGGCACCACCTTCATCATTCTGGGCGCGGTGGTTTTGTGTGTGACCGGTGCCGAGGCGCTGTATGCCGATCTGGGCCATTTCGGCAAAAAGCCGATTCGCCTGGCCTGGTTTGCCGTGGCCATGCCCGCGCTGACCCTGAACTATTTTGGTCAGGGTGCACTGCTGCTGGCCAACCCGGAAGCGGTCAAAAACCCGTTTTTCCTGATGGCCCCGTCCTGGGCGCTGCTGCCTTTGGTGGCGCTGGCCACCATGGCCACGGTGATTGCCTCGCAGGCCCTGATCACCGGCGCGTTTTCGGTGACCAAGCAGGTGATCCAGCTGGGCTACCTGCCACGCTTGCAAATCCGCCACACCAATGTGAAAGAGGCCGGGCAGATCTACATGCCTTTTGTGAACTGGGGGCTGTTTGTGGCCATCGCGTTGGCGGTGGTGATGTTCAAGTCGTCCAGCAATCTGGCAGCGGCCTACGGTATTGCGGTGTGTACCGACATGCTGATCACCACGATCCTGACGTTTTACGTCATCCGCTACAGCTGGAAATACCCGCTGTGGTTGTGTGTGCTGGCCACGGGTTTCTTTTTCATCGTGGACTTTGCGTTCTGGGCCTCCAACCTGCTCAAATTCTTTGACGGCGGCTGGTTTCCGCTGGCGATTGGCGGAGCGATCTTTGCGCTGATGCTGACCTGGAAAGAAGGCCGGCGTCTGCTGGGCACCAAGCTGCGCGAGGACTCCATCGATTTGAAGAGTTTTCTGGAGGCGGTGTTTGTCAGCCCACCCACCCGCGTCGAAGGCACGGCTGTGTTTCTGACCGCGGAGCCGGGCTCGGTGCCCAACGCGCTGCTGCACAACCTCAAACACAACAAGGTGCTGCACGAGCACAACCTGTTTGTCACCGTGCGCAGCCACGAAGTGCCGTGGATTGGCATGGACAAACGCCTGGCCATCGAGTCGCTGGGGCACGACTGCTGGCAGGTGGTGATCCACTACGGCTTCAAGAATGACCCCGATGTGCCCCGTGCGCTGGAAAACATGCGCGGGCGCGGCTGCGAGATCGAGGCCATGACCACCAGTTACTTCCTGTCGCGCGACACCGTCATCCCCTCCATTGGCAGTGGTATGGCCCCCTGGCGCGAGAAACTGTTTGCCCAGATGCACCACAACGCCAGTGGTGCGGCCGACTTCCTGAACCTGCCGAGTAATGCGGTGGTGGAGCTGGGCTCAAAAATCGAGATTTAACTCGCCCCCCGAAGTGCCTGCGGCACCCCCCAGGGGGCGCCACTGGTGGCCCGGCGGAGCCGGTTCCACCGTGGCTGTTGGATGAGAACAGTGATGGGATAAACGCTGCGCCCAGTGTTTGACTGGCCGCGAAAATCAGAGGTGTCGCGGCCATGCCGACAAGCGCTGTGCAATGTGGCCACAATCGGTTCCCATGCGATTCTTCAAAGACCTGAGTTTGTCCGCGTTCACCGCGGGTTTTGTGGCGGTGCTGGTGGGCTTCACTTCCTCGGTGGCCATCGTGTTCCAGGCGGCACAGGCCTTCCAGGCACCACCCGAAGTCATCACTTCATGGATGTGGGCGCTGGGTTTGGGGATGGGGCTGTGTTCGCTGGTGCCGTCCTTGTGGTTGCGCCAGCCGGTGATGGTGGCGTGGTCGACCCCGGGTGCTGCGGTGCTGGCCACTGCAGGTCTGGCGGGCGGGTTTTCGCTCGCCGAAGCGGTGGGGGCTTTTATGGTCTGCGCCCTGCTGATCACCCTGTGTGGTGTGACCGGCTGGTTCGAGCGGATCATGGACCGCATCCCGGTGGCGATTGCGGCTGCCTTGCTGGCGGGGGTGCTGGCGCGGTTTGGCCTGCAGGCCTTTGCTGCGGCACAAACCGCATTACCGCTGGTGCTGCTGATGCTGGGCACCTATTTGCTGGGCAAACGCCTGTTGCCCCGGTATGCGGTCGTGCTGACGTTGGTGATCGCTATATTTTTTGTAGCTGCTCGCGGCCAACTGGCGGGCGCTAGCATCAGTTTTGATCTTGCAAAACCGGTTTTTACCATGCCCCGGTTTACCTATGGCGCGATTGTCAGCCTGGCGATTCCGCTGTTTGTGGTCACCATGGCATCCCAGAACCTGCCCGGTGTGGCGGCCATCCGTGCGGCCGGGTATGGGGGCAAAGACGGTATTCCCGTATCGAAGATCCTCACCCTCACGGGCCTGGCCACACTGGTGTTGGCCCCGTTCGGTGCGTTTGCACTGAACCTCAGCGCCATCACCGCTGCTATATGTATGGGGCGCGAGGCGCATGTGGACCCCGCCCGCCGTTACACCGCCGCTGTGTCGTGTGGTGCTCTTTATATAGTGATCGGTGTTTTCGGCGGTGCCATCACGGGCTTGCTCACCGCATTCCCTCAAGAACTGGTCGCCGCCGTTGCCGGCCTGGCGTTGCTGGGCACCATTGGCAACGGGCTGGCGGTGGCCGTTAAAGAAGAGCGGCACCGCGAGGCCGCCCTTATCACTTTTCTCGTTACGCTGAGTGGTGTGGTGGTCGCAGGCATCGGCTCCGCCTTTTGGGGCGTGGTGGCCGGCGCGTTGGCGCTGTTCGTACAACAATATGGGCAACCAACACATTCCCAGGGCGACTGACCATGCACATTCTCTTCATTGCGGACCCACTCGAGTCCTTCAAGACCTACAAAGACACCACCTTCGCCATGATGCGTGAGCTGCAAAAGCGCGGCCACACCTTGGCCGCCTGTGAGCCGCAAGACATTGCGTGGGAGCGTGGGGGGCTGGTTACCGCCGTGGTGCGCAACATCCGCTTGACCGGCGCGGCCGACGACTGGTTCAGTGTCGCCTCGGATACGCCGGGTGCCACGCGGGTGGCGCTTAAGGACTACGGTGCCGTCCTTATGCGCAAGGACCCGCCTTTTGATTCAGAGTATTTCTACGCCACCCACCTGCTGGAACAGGCCGAACGGGAGGGTGCTCGCGTCTTTAACAAACCACGTGCGCTGCGTGACCACCCTGAAAAACTGGCCATCATGGAGTTCCCCCAGTTCACAGGCCCCACGCTGGTCACGCGCAAGGCGGATGACATCCGACGTTTTCACGCGCAACACAAGGACATCATCCTCAAACCACTGGACGGCATGGGTGGCATGGGCATCTTCCGGGTGAAGAAAGACGGCCTGAACCTGGGCAGCATCATTGAGACACTGAATAAGAACGGTGCCGAATCTGTGATGGTGCAGAAATTCCTCCCCGAAATCGCCCAAGGTGACAAACGTGTGCTCGTCATCGGTGGAAAACCCGTGCCTTACAGCCTGGCCCGTATCCCCCAGGGCTCTGAAGTGCGCGGCAATCTGGCAGCAGGTGGCAAAGGCGTGGCGCAAGCGTTGTCGGCACGTGACCAAGAGATCGGGGAAGCCCTCGGCCCCGTGCTGATGGCGCGTGGCCTGTTGCTCGCGGGTGTGGACGTGATCGGTGACTGTGTCACCGAGATCAATGTCACCAGTCCCACCTGCTTCCAGGAGATCCAGCAGCAGACCGGATTCGATGTAGCCGCCATGTTTGTGGATGCCCTCGAAAATTCTTTCCATGATCGCGAGAAAGCCTAAAAACTGATGCTATACTAGCGGGCTCAGCAGATGAAAACACTACGGTGGATTGAT
>JAGOEY010000165.1 GCA_017997515.1 Burkholderiaceae bacterium
CTCGATGGGGAAGAGCGGGTGAAAGGCCTGACCACGGCCGCAGGCATCTGGCTCACCGCCGCGATTGGTGTGGCTGCCGGTATGGGGCGCGAGGCCACGGCCGTGCTCAGCACCTTGCTCACGCTGGCCATTTTTGCGCTGGTGCCCAAGCTGGTGCGCTTGATGGACAAACCGCAGCCCGTGGTGGCGCGTGGTGTGCTGGTGGATGTGCCTGCACGCAAGTAGCAGGCTCCCACCCGTCTTGACCCCATTCCACTTGCCGCCGCCACGCAGGGAGATCGGCGGCGACAACGTCACCCGTCGGTGAAAACCCCGAGCAAAAAACACTTGCAAGCCTGCTGGGTGGTTCTCATAATTACGCGTAATTATTGAAAATTACCAACCCTAAAGGCCTCCCGCCATGCGCCTGGTTCAGAACTCCCTGCACGATGAAGTGGCCGCACGTTTGCGTGAGCAGATCTTTGGCGGGCAGCTGATGCCCGGCAGTTTTCTGGACGAGCCTGCGCTGTGTGAAAGCCTGTCCATCTCGCGCACACCGCTGCGCGAAGCGCTCAAGGTGCTGACGGCCGAGGGCCTGGTGCGGCACGAGCCGCGCCGGGGCTGTTTTGTGAACGAGGTGACCGAGCAGGACCTGGACGAGATCTTCCCGGTCATTGCCTTGCTGGAAGGGCGCTGCGCGTTTGAAGCGGCCCGCAATGCCAGTGACGCCGACCTGGCGGCGCTGGAGGTCTTGCACGAGCGGCTGGAGCGCCACGCCAAGGCCGGGCGGATGCAGGACTACTACGACACCAACTTCGCCATCCACGAAGCCTTGATTACGCTGGCCAACAACCGCTGGCTGGCCCAGGTTATTGGTGACCTGCGCAAGATCCTGAAGCTGTCGCGCCTGCAAAGCCTCAAGGCCCATGGCCGCATGGAGCAAAGCCTGAGTGAACACCTGGCCGTGTTTGCCGCCCTGAAGGCCCGCGACAGCGAAGGCGCTGACGCCGCCATGCGCACCCACCTCACACGCCAGCGCGACGCGCTGCGGGTGCTCACCCAAACCCAAACCAGCAAGGTACAGGCATGAACACCGGCACATGGATCTCCACCACCGTCTCCAAGCTGCTGCCTGCCGGCAGCCCGAAATCTAAGGAAAAAGTGCCTACTGCGCCCGCTGGGTCTGCGCAAGCTGCTATCAAAAGCGAAGCAAATGCTGCTAGCGGTGTACGCTCGACCCGTGAGCGCCTGGAGGGCAGCCTGCGCCACAAGGAAGAGGCCTTGTCGCCCCGCGTGCTGCGCCGCACACTCGAAGAACTCAAGGCCATCGTCGACCCGCGTTACAGCGAGATCGAAGGCGGCCGCCGCGCCCAAGGTGTGGCGCAGTGGTATGCCGGGGCCACGGTGGAACAGCGGCGCGACATGTGGCTGCTGATGAGTGAGCAGTTTGTGCTCGACCCGGTGGTGGTGGGCAAGGCCCAGGCCAAGTACGCCGCAGCCGTGGGCACCCCCGACGAGGCCGCCGCCGAGGTGCATTACCGGCGCGCCACCGTGTCGCCGCGCAGGCGGCTGCTGCAGCGCTTCAGTGCCTTCCCAGACGGGGTGCAGTTTCTGGTCCGGCTGCGGGCCGACATGCTGCCGTACCTGAAGGCCGACAAACGCCTGCAGGCGCTGGACGTGGAGATGGAGTACATGTTCTCCACCTGGTTCGACGTGGGCTTTCTGGAGCTGCGCCGCATCAGCTGGGACTCCCCCGCGTCGCTGATCGAGAAGCTGATCCAGTACGAGGCGGTGCACGACATCAAGAGCTGGGCCGACGTGAAGAACCGGTTGGATTCCGACCGCCGTTGTTACGGCTTCTTCCACCCGCGTATGCCTGGCGAGCCGCTGATTTTTGTGGAGGTGGCGCTGGTCGACAGCATGGCCGACAGCATCACCCCTTTGCTGGACGAATCCGCCGACGCGGCCGACCTGAACAAGGCCACCACCGCGATTTTTTACTCCATTAGCAACACCCAGGTGGGCCTGCGCGGCGTGAGTTTTGGTGACTCACTGATCAAACACGTGGTCGAGACGCTGCAGGCCGAATTCCCCCGCCTGCGCATGTTTGCCACCTTGTCCCCCATCCCCGGCTTTCGCGCCTGGCTGGGCAAAAACGCGGCCCCTCTGCTGGAGCGGCTGGACGATAAAACCCGCGCCGAGCTGGGTCGCGCCGTGGGCTTCGAGCCTGTCACCGCCACCCACCTGCTGGCCGCCATGGAGAAACCCCTGGAGCTGGACGCCAAATCCCCCGTGCGCCAGGTGCTGGTGCAGTACGCTGCCCACTACCTGGGGCGCGAGTTGGCCAACGGCAAACCGCTGGACGCCGTGGCCCGCTTCCACCTTGGCAACGGGGCCCGGGTCGAGCGGCTGAACTGGGGCGGCGACCCGTCCGTGAAAGGCGTTAAACAATCGTATGGTGTGATGGTGAATTACCTGTACGACCTGAAACGCCTGGACAAACACCGGGCGCTGCTGGCGCAGGGCAAGATACCGCTGTCCAGCGAGCTGGAAGGCCTGCAGTTTTGAGTAGTTGAGATGTGGTTCGCCACAATGTGTGTGCAAGTGGATTTTGAATTTAAAAATACTGGAGACAAAAGATGAACAAAGCTTTCACCCGGCGCACGGCGCTGTGCCTGGCCGCAGCCGGTTTGGCCGCTGTATCGATGGCAGGCCATGCCCAAAGCACCTGGCCGTCCAAACCCGTCACCCTGATCGTGCCGTTCCCGGCGGGTGGGGGCACGGATGCGTTTGCGCGGCCGCTGTCGGCGCAGTTCGCCAAACAAACCGGCAAACAACTGGTGATTGACAACCGCGGTGGTGCGGGTGGCACGCTGGGCGCCAGCATCGCGTCCCGCGCCGCACCCGACGGCTACACGCTGTTTATGGGGGCCGTGCACCACGCCATTGCGCCATCGGTGTACCCCAAGCTCGACTACGACATCGAAAAAGACTTTGTGCCGATCGCACTCGTCGCCAACGTGCCGCAGGTGCTGGTGGTCAACCCCAAGAACATTCCGGGTGACTTCAAGGCCTTCATGGCGCAGGTGAAGGCTAACCCCGGCAAGCTCAACTACGGCTCGGCCGGTGCTGGCACCTCGCACCATTTGGCGGGTGAGCTGTTTAAACAACAGACCAAAACCTTCATCACCCACATCCCCTACAAAGGTGCAGGCCCGGCGCTGCAGGATCTGATGGCAGGCAACGTGGACATGGTGTTCGACGGCCTGGGTTCCTCCGCCGGCCATATCAAGGGCGGGCGTATCAAGGCGCTGATGGTGTCGGGCAACAAACGCAACCCCGCCTTCCCCGACGTGCCCCACGCCGCCGAGCTGGGCCTGCCGGAATACACCGTCACCACCTGGTACGGCATCTGGGCGCCCAAGGGCACCCCGGCCGACGTGCAGGCGCGCGTAGTGGAAGAGCTGCGCCGTGCCGGTGCCGCAGAAGAACTCAAGGTGGCCTGGGCCGCGAACGGCGCGGAGTTTCCCAACCTGGTGCAGCAGCAGTTCGGCAGCTTTGTGAGTTCCGAGATCAAACGCTGGGCCGCAGTGGTCAAGGCTGGCGACATCAAGATCGACTAACTTCCGCTTTCGCAGTGCAGCCCCACATCCTCTTCAGCCCGATTGACCAGGGCATCGCCCTGGTTACCCTCAGCCACCCAGGCAAATTCAACGCCATGTCGCGCAGCATGTGGCGCGAGCTGCGCGCGGGGTTTGTGGAATTGCAAGCCACACCCGGTGTGCGCTGCGTGCTGGTGCGGGGGGCGGGGGGGCACTTCTGTGCGGGGGGCGATATTTCGGAATACGCCAGCTTCCGGTTTGAAGAGCAGAGCCTGCGCGCCTTCCACGAAGATGAAGTGTGGGGCGGGCTGCAGGCCATGCTGGACTGTGATGTGCCCATCGTGGCGCAGATCGACGGCAACTGTATGGGCGCGGGTGTGGAGATTGCCAGCTGCTGCGACATCCGTATCGCCAGCGATGCGGCGAGGTTTGGCGCACCCATCGCCCGGCTGGGCTTCCCCATGGCACCACGCGAGGCCCAGTTGGTCATACGCGAGGCTGGTGCCCTGACCGCTCGCGAAATGCTGCTGGAGGCGGCCGTGTTGGACGCGCCGGTGATGCTGCAACGCGGTTTTGTGAACCGGGTGGTGGCCGCTGACCAGTGTGCGGCCCAGGCGCTGGCTGCGGCCCGCCGCATCAGCACACTGGCCCCCGCCGCCGCACGGATGAACAAACAGACCATTCGTGCATTAAATGAGCCAAATGAGCCTCTAGCGCCCGAAGGACGGGCGCAGGGTGCTATGTATTCGATAGTAAACCTCGTGCAGACGGCCTACGGCTATGCCGACAGCCCCGAACACCGTGAAGGCATTCAGGCCTTTGTGGAAAAACGCCCACCCCATTTCTAAAAAACCATGAAGCAGCCTGACCACAATCTGTTCGCCGCCCTGCGCGCCGCTTTTCCTGCCGACCTCGATGCCGTCGCGGTGGAGACCGACAACGGCCTGTTCTACACCTGGCGCGACCTGGAGCAGGGCACGGCCAAACTCGCCAACCTGCTGGCCTCGCTGAACCTGCCCGCAGGCGCGCGTGTAGCCGTGCAGGTGGAGAAGTCGGTCGAAGCCGCCATGTTGTACCTGGCCACGCTGCGGGCGGGTTATGTGTTTTTGCCGCTCAACACCGCCTACCAAAGCGGCGAAATGGAATATTTCATCGGCAACGCCGAGCCCGC
>JAGOEY010000166.1 GCA_017997515.1 Burkholderiaceae bacterium
GACGTGCGCACCGACACCTTCCGTGCCAGTGGCGCGGGTGGCCAGCACATCAACAAGACCGACTCGGCGGTGCGCCTCACGCACATCCCCACCGGTATCGTGGTGCAGTGCCAAGACGGACGCAGCCAGCACAGCAACCGCGACGTGGCTTGGAAACGCCTGCGTTCGCGCCTGTACGACTTCGAGCTGCGCAAGCAGCAAGAAGCCCAGCAGAAGCTGGAAGACACCAAGACCGACGTGGGCTGGGGCCACCAGATCCGGTCGTACGTGCTGGACAACAGCCGTATCAAGGACTTGCGCACCAACGTCGAAGTGTCGGCCACCCAGAAGGTGCTGGACGGTGACCTGGACGTGTTCATCGAAGCCTCCTTGAAACAAGGGGTGTAGTGCACATGCTGCTCACGCAACCGGTCAAGGCCGTCATCTTTGACATGGACGGCACCATGATCGACTCCATGCCCCACCATACATCCACCTGGATGGACTTTGCCCAAACGCATGGTGTGGTGATGGACATCGACGACCTGATGCGCCGCACCACGGGCCGCACCGGGCTGGAGTGTGTGCGTATCGTCCTCAACCAGCCCGACCTGGACGAGGCCCAGGCCTGGGCCCTGATGCACGCCAAAGAGCAGCTCTACCGCGACATCTTCGGCCCCATCTTCAAGGAAGTAACGGGGTTCACCCCGTTTTATGCGGCCACACGCGCACGTGGGCTGAAGGTGGCTGTGGGCACCGCGGGCGATATCCACAACGTGGAGTTTGCGCTGGGCCACCTGCACATGAACCCGCCACCCGACGCGATTGCGCGGGGGGATGAAGGCCTGACCGGAAAACCTACCCCCGCTATCTTTTTAGCAGCAGCACAGCGCGTAGGTATTGCGCCAGAGCACTGCATCGTGTTTGAAGACGCCCCTTTTGGCATCGAAGCCGCGCGCCGTGCGGGCATGCGGGCGGTGGGCATCTGCACCACCAACACCCCTGAAGAACTGGCCGGTCCCCACGTCATTACCTGCGTGCGCGACTACAACGAACTCTTGCAATCGAACTTTTTGGAGAACCTCCATGTTGCTCATGCGTGAAGGACAACCCACGGTGATCCACCGTGCGGACTACACCGCCCCGGCATTCTGGATCGACACGGTCGAGCTCAGCTTCGACCTCGACCCGGCAAAAACCCGCGTCCTCAACAAGATGACGCTGCGCCGCAACCCGGATGTGCCCGTTCAGCCCCTGCGCCTGGACGGCGACGAGCTGAACCTGGCACGCGTGCTGGTCAACGGCCAGGGCGCATCGTTCAAGCTCGACGGCGGCCAGCTGGTGCTGGACAACCTGCCTTCTGCAGAAGAAGGCACGTTCAACCTCGAAATCTTCACCACCTGCTGCCCGGCTAAAAACACCAAGCTGATGGGCTTGTACGTCAGCAACGACTCGTTCTTCACCCAGTGTGAAGCCGAGGGTTTCCGCCGTATCACCTACTTCCTGGACCGCCCGGACGTGATGGCCAGCTACACCGTCACACTGCGCGCCGACAAGGCCAAGTACCCAGTGCTGCTGAGCAACGGCAACCTGGTGGACAGCGGTGACCTCGAAGATGGCCGCCACTTCGCCCAGTGGGTGGATCCGCACAAAAAACCCGCCTACCTGTTCGCCCTGGTGGCCGGCCAGTTGGTGGCACGCGAGCAGCGCATCACCGCACGCAACGGCCAGCAGCACCTGCTGCAGGTCTATGTGCGCCCCGGTGACCTCGACAAGACCGAACATGCGATGAATTCGCTGATGGCGTCGGTGGCCTGGGACGAAGCCCGCTTCGGCCTGCCGCTGGACCTGGAACGTTTCATGATCGTCGCCACCAGCGACTTCAACATGGGCGCGATGGAGAACAAGGGCCTGAACATCTTCAACACCAAGTTCGTGCTGGCCAGCCAGGCCACTGCCACGGACGTGGACTTTGCCAACATCGAAAGTGTGGTGGGCCACGAATACTTCCATAACTGGAGCGGCAACCGCGTCACCTGCCGCGACTGGTTCCAGCTGAGCCTGAAAGAAGGCCTGACGGTCTTCCGCGACCAGGAATTCAGCATGGACCTGTGCGCCGACGCGTCGGCCCGCGCCGTCAAACGTATCGAAGACGTACGCGTGCTGCGCACCGCGCAGTTCCCCGAAGATGCAGGCCCCATGGCCCACCCGGTGCGGCCCGACAGCTTTATCGAGATCAGCAACTTCTACACCGTCACCATCTACGAAAAAGGTGCCGAAGTTGTTCGCATGATGCAGACGCTGGTCGGGCGTGAGGGTTTTGCCAAGGGTATGACGCTGTATTTCGAGCGTTTCGACGGCCAGGCCGTCACCTGCGACGACTTCGCCAGTTCAATAGCCGATGCCAACCCGGATTCTGACCTGGCCCGCCTGCTGCCGCAGTTCAAACGCTGGTACAGCCAGGCCGGCACGCCGCGCCTGAAGGCTGTTGGCAAGTACGACGCTGCCGCACGCACCTACACCCTCACGCTGGACCAAAGCTGCCCACCCACACCGGGGCAGACCAGCAAAGAACCTTTCGTGATCCCCGTTGCTTTGGGGCTGCTGAATGCGGATGGCACCGAATTGCCGCTGCAACTGGCGCACTGGGACCAGGCCGAGACCGATGCACGTGTGTTTGTGCTGACCCAGGCCAGCGAAACACTGACCTTCATCAACGTGGACGCCGAACCCGTGCCGTCCATCCTGCGCGGTTTCAGCGCGCCGGTGGTGCTGGACTTCGACTACACCGACGCCCAGCTGCTGGCCCTGCTGGCGCACGACACCGACCCGTTCAACCGCTGGGAAGCGGGACAACGGCTGGCGTTGCGCTGCGCTATTGAATCCATAGCATCTGGCGCACAACCAGCGGGCGCAGAAGTGCTAAATGGTGCATATATTGAGGCCATGCGCAGCGTTTTGCGCCACCCCACGCTGGACGCTGCATTCAAGGAACTGGTGCTGACCCTGCCGTCCGAAGGCTACATCGCAGAGCAACTCGACGTGGTGGACCCGCAGCGTATCCACGCCGTGCGCGAAGCCATGCGCCGCCAGCTGGCCAACGCGCTGCAGGCCGACTGGGCCTGGGCTTTTGACGACCACCAGGACACCGGTGCCTACCGGCCCGACCCGCTGTCCTCCGGTCGCCGTGCGCTGACTGGCATGGCGCTGGTCAACCTCTGCCTCGCGGCGCGCGACAGCGGCGACACTGTCTGGCCCGGCAAGACATTCCAGCGGTTCAAGGACGCAGGCAACATGACCGACCGCTTCAACGCGTTGTCGGCCCTGGTCAGCAGCGGCAGCGACCATGCAGCCCCGGCGCTGGCGCGCTTCCATGCCCTGTTCAAGAACGAAGCACTGGTGCTGGACAAATGGTTTGCGCTGCAGGCCGGTGCACCCGATCAGGACGGCAACATCCTGCCCGCTGTCAAACAGCTGCTGAAACACCCCGACTTCAGCCTGAAGAACCCGAACCGCGCACGCAGCGTGATCTTCAGCTACTGCAGCGCCAACCCGGGTGCATTCCACCGTGCGGACGCAGCCGGTTATGTGTTCTGGAGCGACCGCGTAATCGAGCTGGACGCCACCAACCCCCAGGTGGCTGCCCGCCTGGCGCGCGCGCTCGACCGCTGGAAGAAACTCGCCGAGCCCTACCGCACCGCAGCCTTTGAGGCCATCGCGCGCGTAGCCGCCAAACCCAACCTGAGCAACGACGTGCGTGAAGTCGTCACACGTGCTTTAGCTGACTAAGGAGCCCTCATGTCCCAAAAAATCTCCCTCACCCGTTACCTCGTTGAACAACAACGGGTGGACGGGCTTATCCCCTCGCAACTGCGCCTGCTGCTCGAAGTAGTGGCCCGCGCCTGTAAAAGCATCAGCCAGGCCGTGAACAAAGGCGCGCTTGGTGGCGTACTCGGCACAGCCGAGAGTGAAAACGTGCAGGGCGAGATCCAGAAAAAACTCGACATCATCGCCAACGAAGTGCTGATCGAGGCCAACGAATGGGGTGGCCACCTTGCCGCCATGGCCTCCGAGGAAATGGAAGGCATCTACGCCGTTCCCAACCGTTATCCGCAGGGTGAATACCTGCTGCTGTTTGACCCCTTGGACGGCTCCAGCAACATCGATGTGAACGTCAGTATCGGCACCATTTTCAGCGTGCTCAAGAAGCCCGAAGGCAACCCTGACGCGGGTGTGACCGAGGCCGACTTCCTGCAGTCTGGTGCCCAGCAGGTCGCCGCCGGTTACTGCGTGTATGGCCCACAGACCACCTTGGTGCTGACGGTGGGCGACGGTGTGGCCATGTTTACCCTCGACCGCGAACAAGGCTCCTTTGTGCTGACACAGGAAAACGTGCGGATTCCCGAGGACACCAAGGAATTCGCCATCAACATGAGCAACATGCGCCACTGGGATGCCCCCGTGAAGCGCTACATTGACGAATGCTTGGCCGGCACCGAAGGCCCGCGCGGCAAAGACTTCAACATGCGCTGGATCGCCAGCATGGTGGCCGACGTACACCGCATCCTGACGCGTGGTGGTGTGTTCCTCTACCCCTGGGACCAACGCGAGCCCGAAAAGCCTGGCAAGCTGCGTCTGATGTACGAAGCCAATCCCATGGCCTGGCTGGTTGAACAAGCCGGTGGCGCAGCCACCAACGCCCACGAACGCATCCTGGACTTGCAACCTGCGAAGCTGCATGAACGTGTGAGTGTGGT
>JAGOEY010000167.1 GCA_017997515.1 Burkholderiaceae bacterium
CCGAGCACGGCGGTGTCGATCGAATGGACCGGCGCACTGCCCGTGGGTGTGGCCGCGCCGGTCACAGCGCGGGTGTCATAACTCCAGCGGTTGGCACCCGCAGCAATACCCACGTCCTGCCCGTTGACAGGTGCGTCGATCCGCACCGAGCGTGTCACCATGTCGAGCACCTGCTGCGCGGTGGCATTCAGGCCGGTGCCGGTGATCAGGATGTCACCCTGGCCCACGCTGAAGCCGCCCAAGCCTCCGTTCGAGGCCAGGAAGGGGTTGCCGGTGCTCAGTGTCACGCGGTCGGTATTGATAAAACCACAACCCGAGCAGGTGATGCCGTAAGGGTTGGCAAGCACCACGTCTGCCCTGCCACCCAGCACTTCGGTAAAACCCGCCAGCTGGCTGCGGTTGTTTGACACCACTTCGTTCAGGATCACACGCGCCGTGTTGACCTGGTTGAAATTGGCGGTGACCTGGCCCGCCAACTGCGACTGGTAGGCAATCTGTGCACTGGTCGTGTTGTTGAGGATCAGACCGTTCGCATTGACGTTGAAGTTCTGGTACTGGTTGTGCGACAACCCGGCCGCGTTCGACTGGTTGATGTTGACCACCGTCACACCGTTGGGTGCGACGTAAGCGTTGAGGTTGCTGCCGGGCGACACCACCACGGAGGGAACCTGCGCAAGCACAAAGGGAGGGATGAGTGTCAGCACACCCAAAGCTGCGACGCCACGGCGGTGTATTGCAGCCTTGGTGCTCTTGCCATGGCCTCGGGCAGTTTCCGCAACGGCCGTCCACGTGGACGATACGGCATTCCAGATGACGCGGTAAATGTGGTTCATGGTGTTGTTCTCAGAGGGATGCGGACAGGCGGAAGCCGTACAGGGTGCCTTCGCGCTTCAGCGTGTGGGGCAGGTCGATGGCGCGCGCGGCGAAGGCGTCAAGACTCAGGGTTTTCCACTGAACGGAAGCACCCAGCGTGGCGCCCGACAGGGTGCCCGAAGGCACACCACTGGCGCGGTTGCTCACATGGCCCACGTCAAAGCCTGTGTAGACGCGGCCCGACAGCGGTGAACCGTTAGCCAGTGTGATTTGCCATGGCATCGACAGCTCGTTGCGCAGATAGGAGCCACTGTCGCCGCTGAGCACGGAGTTGAGAAAGCCGCGCACCGATGAGCTGCCGCCGATCAACATCTGCTGCGAGCCATAGAGTGTGTCGTACGCGTGTTGTCCGCTGAACTGGCTGGACCACAGATAAGCCCGGTCGGACACGCTGAAGCGGCGCGAAAAGCCCAGGTCCACCGTCAGCTTGCGAAACTGCGCGTGTGGCAGGTCGCGCGGCAGGTTGTCTGCGTCGCGTAATGCGCCAAAAGCCGTCAGCCCTTTCACATAACCAAGCCGGGCGTTGAGGATGCCGCCGCCGACCTGCGTGAACGCAGTGCCCGCCAGATCGAGCGTGCTCAGGTCACGGCTGCTGACTTGCAAGAACTCACCACCAAGCCAGTTGCGGCTCGACTGTGTGCCCAAACGCGCTGACAGCGAGACACGGCTGGCCTGGTCCCGGTACACCACACGATCGGCCGTGAAGCTCTTGCTGATGGTGCTGCCTTCAGACTTGAGACCGATCCCACTCGGCAGGCGCAGCACGTTGGTGTAGTCACTCTGGCTGGCATCGACGCTGAAGGTGTTGTAGCCGAAAGGGAGCACGGCGCGCAAAGCTGTGGAGTCTGATTTGTGCTCCCAACGCCGTGGCAAGACGGACAGCCGTTTGGTGACCGAGATCAGTTCGTTGAGGCCGAGCAGGCTGTCAAAAGTCAGCGTGAACGATGCGTTGTTGGTACCCGTGGATTCCGTGCCCGAGTTGTCGAGCGAGGTGAAGAGATGCACAGGAAACCGGGAGGCGTTTTCGACCACCACCACGGTCTGGCCAGGCTCGCTGCCAGGACGCAGATCCAGCTTGGCATTGTTGGAGGCAAGGCTGTTGACCTGGTCTATCCCCTGCTCCAGATCGCGCAGGTTCAGCAGGTCGCCAGGGCTGGCCGGAAAGGCACCTCGGATCCACTGGGCGCCTTCTCGCCCTCCGGTGGCATCGATACGTTCGATCTTGCCTTCGATCACCTTCACCTCAAGTACACCACTGCGCAGATCTTGGGCTGGCAGGTAAACACGGGTGGTGATGTAACCACGGTCGATGTAGCTTTTGGTCAGCGTGGCCAGAATGCCTTCGAGGTCAGATACACCAAGGCAGCGGCCGACGTTGGCACTTTGAATGCTGCGTTGCAAGTCGTCTGGCAGATGCAGCGTGTCGCCGACGAAGCGCACTTCACGGATGTCGCGGCACATTCCCCCCAGATCGGGCACAGACACCTGCGGTTTGATCTCTTGCAAGTTGGTGCCACCGGGCGGTGGCAGGGCCCGCATGGCGCGGTCTTGCTCTTCACGAAGGCGGTCTTGCTGCTGGCGCTCGATGATTTGATTTTGTCGATCCACCAAGGTTGGATCGACCTGCGAATGGGCCGATAAGCTGAGCAGAGCCCCGCCTAAAAATACGAGAGGGTGCCTTAGAACTGGACGCGCGCCGCGCTCAACAGGACTGCGCAATGGCAGCCACAAAGGGAAATGGGGCATGGATCGACCTGGTTACGGGGCCGATAACCGTATTCGGAATGAATCGCTGCAGAAACTCATCGGCCCAGGGAATTGAGTCGAATTGTTTCATTTACCACCAGAATGTATATCCCTGAAACTGGGTAATTTGAGCCCCTCCGCCCTCAGAAAGAGGGCCTGTAGATTCAAAAAATACAGACCGTTCGCCCCATCACCAGATCCACCAACTCACTTCGCCACATACTCCCCATGCCCACCATGTAAGCCCCCCGCAGGCACGGCGTCATGTGCCTCGGTTGTCTTCGCGCCCGGCACCGTCTGCCGTGCAAAAAGTGAATACATCACCGGCACCACAAACACGGTGAGCAAAGTGCCCAGTGACATACCGCCCACAATGACCCAGCCAATCTGCTGGCGGCTCTCGGCACCTGCGCCGTGGGCCAGTGCCAGGGGCAAAGCGCCCAGCACCATGGCACCGGTGGTCATCAAAATGGGGCGCAGGCGTTGCGCCGACGCCTTGACCAAGGCGTCCACCATGTCCATGCCTTGTTCGCGCAGCTGGTTGGTGAATTCCACAATCAGAATGCCGTGTTTGGTGATCAGCCCCACCAGCGTAATCAGGCCGATCTGTGAATACACGTTGAGGGAACCGCCCGACCATTTGAGTGCCAGCAGTGCACCAATCATCGACAGCGGCACCGACAGCATGATCACCAGCGGGTCGATAAAACTCTCGAACTGTGCGGCCAGCACCAAAAAGATAAACACCAGCGCCAGCACAAACACAATGCCCAACGTCCCCTGCGAATTGCGGAACTCGCGCGACGTGCCGTTCAGGTCGGTGGTGTAACCCGGCTTCAGCACCTTGGCCGCCGTCTGGTTCATGAAGGTGAGTGCTTCACCCAGCGAATAGTCGGGTGACAGGTTGGCAGTGATGGACGCCGAGCGGCGCTGGCCGAAGTGGTTCAGCTCGCGCGGCGAGACGTTCTCGCGCACCTTGACCAGGGTGGACAGCGGGATCATCGTGTCGTTGCGGCCCCGTACATAGATGCCGTCAATGTCCTCGGGGGTGCTGCGGCCGCTGGCCTGGGTTTGCACAATCACGTCGTACTGCTCGGCGTCGCGTTTGTAGCGGGTGACGTTGCGCCCGCCCAGCATGGTCTCGATGGCGCGGGCCACCACGTCCACGGCCACCCCCATGTCGGCGGCCTTTTCGCGGTCGATGTCGATGCGCAGCTCGGGTTTGTTCAGACGCAGGTCCACGTCGGGCGCAATGATGCCGGGGTTCTTGGCAATCTCGTCCAGCATCTGGCGCACGACCTGGTTCAGGTTCTGGTAGCTGTCGGAGGTCTGGATCACAAAGTTGACGGGCCGGTCACGAAAGCCCTGACCCAGCGACGGAGGGGTGATGGTGAAGGCATTTACACCCGGCAAGGCGCTGAATTTCGGGCCCAGTTCACGCGCCATGTCGAGTGTGCTGCGGCTGCGGTCTTCCCAGTCCACGGTGCGTAACACCACACTGCCTTGCGACACGGTGGGGTTGCCGATGTTGGCAAAAACGCGGTCAAACTCTTTGTAGGGTTTGCCCATCTCCTCGATCATCCGGGCATACCGGTCGGTGTATTCAAGCGTGGCCCCGTCGGGGGCGGTGATGCTGGCCAGAATGGTGCCGCGGTCTTCCAGTGGCGACAGCTCCTGCTTCATGGTGGGGTACACCCAGTAGATCGCCAGCGCACTGGCGGCCATGACCGCAATAACGATCCAGCGCGCCTGCAACAGCACCCGTTTGACTGCGACTGCTGCGCCACCCTGCCCTGCGGCAGGCTGGTAACCCGTGCTGACCAGCCAGCGGATCATGCGGCCATACCCGTCGGAAATTCCTGTCAGCACACGTTCCATGCTGCGGTCGAACCAGTTGGGTTTCGGGTTGTGTTTGAGCAGCAGCGAACACATCATGGGCGTGAGTGTCAGTGCCACAAAACCCGACACCACCACGGCCCCGGCCAGTGCCAGCGCAAACTCGACAAACAGCCGCCCGGTGCGGCCCGGCGTAAAGGCCAGCGGCGCGTACACCGCCACCAGCGTGGCGGTCATGGTGACGATGGCAAAAC
>JAGOEY010000168.1 GCA_017997515.1 Burkholderiaceae bacterium
TGGGCCTGGCCCACCAGCGCCGCACCACCCGCCAGCACGGTGCTGAAGTCGCCCAGCAGCACGGACGTGAGGGTGCCCAGCAGCGTCACCTGCACCAGCATACGCAGGCCATGGCGGTGCTGCAGGTGGCCCAGCTCGTGGGCCAGCACGGCGGTTAACACGTCGGTGTTGCCATCCACCAGCGCCACCAGCTCGTCGGTCATCACCAGCGTGCCGCCGGGCAGCGCCAGCGCGTTGGGGCCGATACGGCTGGCGCGGAACACCAGGTTCCAGGGCGGCACGGCCCCGGCGGGCAGGTGGTTCACGGCCTGGGTGAATGCGCTGCGGATACGGGCCTGCTCTTGTGCTGGCAACTGGCTGGGGGCCATGAGTTGCTGGTCCACCGCCTGGAGTGCCACGTCGCCCAGCGCGGCGTCCACACTGTGGGGCAGCGCCTGGGTGACCACACGCGCCGCGACGGGCAGGCCCCACTGCTGCAGCGCCCACAGCGCGGCCACCAGCAGCAGCACGCTGGCCAGCACACCCCGCCAGCTCTGCTGCAGGCGCACCACCAGCGGCTCGCGCAGGGCGCTGGCGTGGTACCAGGCGTCCCAGGCGCTGGCGTCGGCACACTGCACCGAGCCACCGTCCGCAAAGTGGGCGGTGCGCTGGCCGTGGCGGGTGCGCTCTGGCCATTGCACATCACGCAGCGCAACCTGGCGCTCGACCCCGTCGCCTTGCAGCCACAGCACCGGGCCACTCACGTGGAGGCCCACCCGCTGCGCACGGGCGCTGTGGCCGTCGAAATAATCGGCTTGTAATGTGGGAGGGCTCACCTTTACAGGCCCAGGTCAAAACCAAACAGGTCACCCGCCGCGTCACCGGCTGCATCGTTGGCGGCCAGCGCGCCCTGGCTGGCCAGCAGGTCCGGGTGGACCAGGCTGGTGGCCGACACCGCCTCCACCCGCATGCGGGTGAGGGCGATGCGGGCAAACGGCCAGTACAGGCCCAGTGTCACCAGCATCAGCAACCAGTTTTTCACCGTCAGGCCCAGCAAGGGGCCGTAGCGCAGCGCGCTGTGGAACTGCACGGTGTCGCTGCGGGTGCTGTTCCACACCAGGTTTTGCAGGCGTGACACCACATAGGGTTTAACCATTACCAGCAGGGCCAATAGCGCCACGGTGAAGGCCAGCACGCCGAGCGCGATCATCGTGGCTACACCGCCGGGTTTGGTTTTGGAAACCAGTCCCACCAGCACCGCCACCAGCATGAGCATGCCCCCGGCGCCCATCACCAGGGAGGCCACCACCGATGTCTTCAGTGCCAGCAGGTAAAACGACCCGGGCCGGGCGGTGAAGCCGGTGTGCAGCGATGCCAGTGCGTAGTGGGTGTGCTGGTACCGCTTGAGCAACCACAGCGTGAACGGCTGGATGGCCAGCGTGGCCAGCGCCAGGCCCAGCATCCCCAGTGTCAGCCACAGCGGCGGTTTGCCGTCGGTGGCCTGCACAAAGAAGGAGCCGATGGCCCCCATGGCCACAATCAGCACCACCGGCGCATACAGCGGCAACACGGCGGCATAGACACCGCCCATCGTGCCGGTGAAACGAAAGCGCAGCCCGCGCCAGCTGGTGTGGGACAAACGAAACCGCATCGCCGCGTGCACCAGCGCAGGCGCGATGGCGGCCACGGCCACGATGGCCACCAGCCCGGCCATGGGCGACACATTGCCCGCCACCGAATACAACACCAGCAACACCACCACCAGCAGGGTGCCGCGCAGCATCCGTTGGGGGGAGCCGTGGAAGTCGAGCGCCGAGCCGTCGACCAGGGTGTTGCCGTAAAAATATTTCAGCCGCCGCACCTTGGCCCACGGGTAGTACAGGCCCAGCGTCACCAGCATCAGCAGCAGGTTGACGATCCAGATGCCGAAGTATTCACTGCCCGAGCCGGTGAAACGGATGTGTACGGGGTAGGTGCTGGGTGTGTCCGGCAGTGCGCCCGGCAGTTCGTCCGGTGTGGCGGTGAGGGCGCGGTCGAAAGGCACGGTCTCGGGGAAGTCGGTCATGGGCACAACAGGCTGCAGGGGTTCAAGAGAAGTGGCTGGAGTGTGCGTGGCACACCGTCCCTTGAATGTAATGCCCTATTGACCCTGGTTCACCAGGCGCACAGGGGGCAGTCGGAAACTCTCGGTTTTAAGCTCTATTGGCCTCCAGCGCCCGTGTGGTGAGCGCAAGGTGCTATGGAATCAGGAGTGATTGCTGTACTGGCCGAAACCTCTGCCTGTTACTGCAAGTCGGGTGTGATCTTGCCGTCCTGCACGTATTTGTCGTACTGGATGCGCGGAATGGCGGTCAGGCCCGCCACGTCTTCGGCGGCCTGCCAGCTCAGCGTGGCGCTGTCGGCGTTCAGGTCCACTTCCACCCGGCCCCGGGGGATCGTGATCGGTGCGCCGTCGCCCGGGGTGTAGGTCACGTGGCCTGTGATGGTGGCGAACTGGGTCATGGCAACTCCTGGTGGGTGGATCTGCTGCCCATTACATGCCGCGCCGTCGGGTGGGTCTGTCGGAGAACTGCCCGTGATGGGCGCTGAAAACGGGGTGTACACCCCGCTGCAACGGCCACAAAAGTGGGAACTTATCCGCCCTGTGGTGCCCCTATGGGCTGCAACACGTTTTTACAGGCCTGTTGCTGCGCCACTTGCTGCACTTTTCATTCCAATTTTTTACTTGCAAAGGACACCCCAACCCATGCGTTTTAACCGTCTCCTGTCTTCCTCTCTGGCTGCTATGGCCCTGGTGCTGGCGGTGGCTCCGCTGGCCCATGCGCGTGACATGGTGAGCGTCAAAGGCTCTGTGGTGAACATGCGCTCCGGCCCCGGCCTGAAGGCCCCGGTCACCTGGACCATTCCGCAGGGTTATCCGCTGCAGGTGGTGGGACGCAAGGGCGACTGGGTGCAGGTGCGTGACTTCGAGAACGACAAGGGTTGGGTCAAACGCTCGCTCACCACCAACAAGCCGCACCACGTGGTGAAGGCACCCGTGGCCAATATCCGCTCGGCCCCCAACACTGGCAGCCGCATCGTCGGCAAGGCTGAGCGCGGTGATGTGCTGCGCACGCTGCAAACGCAGGGCAACTGGGTCAAGGTGCACAGTGCCGACCAGGGTCCTACCGGGTGGGTGGCGCGCTCGCTGCTGTGGGGCTGGTGAGTGCCTGGCCCTGGCACTGTCGACCAGGGCTTTTTCCTACACCACTGCCTGTGATTGCCTGACCCGCACCACGTCTACCAGCGTCCAACATTGGTACTGCGTCGGAACAACCGAACGTCCAACCTTGAAGGAGACCACCATGGCAGACGACAAATCCCTGAACCTTGACCCGATCACCAACGAGCCCGGAGCCCACCCCGTGGGCACGGGTGTAGGAGCCGCCATGGGCGGTGCAGCAGCAGGCGCGGCAGCCGGCGCATTCGGTGGGCCTGTGGGGGCCATCGTCGGTGCCACGGTGGGCGCAGTCGCGGGCGGCCTGGGCGGCAAGGCCGTGGCCGAATCCGTGAACCCTACGGTGGAAGAAGCCTACTGGCGCGAAAACTACCGAGGTGAGTCCTATTACGAAGCAGGCCGCACTTACGACGACTACGGCCCGGCCTACCGCATGGGCTGGGCAGCACGCAACGGGTACCCGGGCAGTTTTGATGACATTGAAAACCGGCTTGAAAACGACTGGGGCAGCCAACGCGAAACGTCCGCGCTGACGTGGCCGCAGGCACGCGACGCCAGCCGTGCCGCATGGGACCGTGCCGCCCCGCGCCAGCCCGCCCTTGATGCCCACGGGCAGACCGTGTGGGCCGACACCATCGACCCTGGCCAGCATGTGGACAGCGATGAAGTGGTGGACACGCTGAACGATCTGCTGGAGTCGTGCCGCGACGGTGAATACGGTTTCACCACCGCTGCCGAACATGCCAAAACGGCCGAGCTCAAGTCACTGCTGCTGCGCCACGCCAGCGAATGCCGTGTAGCCGTGGGTGAGCTGCAGGCGCTGATCCGCCAGCTGGGTGGTGAGGCCGAGCAGGGCGGCTCTGTCGCGGGTGCGTTGCACCGGGGGTGGGTGTCGGTGCGCGGCACACTCGGTGGCTACAGCGACCTGGCCATGCTCGATGAATGCGAGCGTGGTGAAGACGCGGCGGTGGCGAGTTACCGCAAGGCCTTGCGCACCACGCTGCCCGTGACGGTGCGCAGTGTGGTGGAGCGCCAGGCCCAGGGTGCACAGCGCAACCACGACGAGGTCAAAGCGATGCGTGATGCGCTGCGCGTGAACCAGCGTTAAGCCGGTCACAGCGCCAAAGCCAAAGAAAAGGGCAGCATGAAAATGCTGCCCTTTTTTGCGCGTAGCCCGCATCCAAAAATGCGTGCGGCAGGCTACACAAACAGCGCCGGGTCCACCATGGTGCGGTTCAGCATCACGCCCCAGTGCAGGTGCGGCCCGGTCACCCGGCCGGTGGCACCCACGGCACCCAGGCGCTGGCCGGTGGTGAGCACGTCGCCGGGTTGGGCGTCGATAGCGCTCAGGTGGCAGTACATGGTGAGCAACCCGCCGCCGTGGTCCAGCCACACCGTGCCGCCGTTGAAGAAGTAGTCCCCTGTGTCGATCACCTTGCCGGGCAAAGGGGCCACCACCGCGGTGCCGGTGGCCGCAGCGATGTCCATACCACTGTGCGGGTTGCGCGC
>JAGOEY010000169.1 GCA_017997515.1 Burkholderiaceae bacterium
ATCAAACTCACCCATATGCGCATGGGCTTCGGTGTGGGGGGCAATGACACCGAAACCGTACTGCGCTCCCTGCCCAGCATCGACTTGCGTTACCGCGCCCACGATGCAGGTGCCCGCACCTTGGCGCTCTGGATGCAGGGCAGGGCGGAAGTGGCCCAGGTGCTGCACCCGGCGTTGGAGGGCTCCCCCGGCCACGCACACTGGCGTGCCCTGTGTGCTGCGGATGGCTCGGAGGGTTTGGCCGCAGGCCTGTTCTCCGTGGTGCTGGATACCCGGTACAGCCCGGCGCAGGTGGACGCTTTTTGTGATGCCTTGCGCCTGTTCCGGCTGGGCTACAGCTGGGGCGGCCCCATCAGCCTGGTGGTGCCCTATGAATTGAAGACCATGCGCAGCACGTGGCCCGCGCATCTGGCGCGAGGCACGGTGGTGCGGTTTTCCGTCGGTTTGGAGTCGGTGGCCGATCTGCAGGCCGATCTGGCGCAGGCGCTCGAAAAACTCGCGGCCTGACACGGGTTCAACATGGGGTGAGGCAGTGTTTTCCGGGATGGCGCAGGCACAAGCACTGCGCTAGCCTGTCGGGCTGCTTCACATTCGCCCCATGACCACGCCCCCAGCCGACCAGACCGCAACCGCTGCACCCTCTGCCATACCCGCCCCCGATGGAGCGTCACGCACTCCCACCACGCCCGCCACACCGCAGGTGCGCCCGATAGGCTGGGGCGCACCCCTGGGCTGGCTGGTGCGCGGCGCACGCGACATGTGCGCCTACTGGGGCATTGCGCTGTTTTATGGCTTTTGTTTCTGGACTATGGCCCTGATTCTGGGCGCGGTGTTCCGCAGCCGCCCTGAATACACCATGTCCATCGTGTCCGGTTGCCTGCTGGTGGGGCCGTTTTTGGCGATGGGCCTGTACGACGTGAGCCGCCGCCGGGAGCTGGGCGACACGCCCGCGCTGTCACATTCCATCACCTGCTGGGACAATCACGTGGGCAGCATGGGCTTGCTGGTGCTGGTGCTCATGGTGTTGGAGCTGCTGTGGGGCCGCGCCTCACTCGTGGTGTTTGCGGTGTTCTTCAAAACCGGCATGCCGTCCACCACCGGGGTGCTGCAGGCGATCTTCAGCGCAGGCAACTGGGAGTTTGTGCTGGTGTACATGGCCGTGGGGGGAATTTTTGCCACGCTGGTGTTCTCCACCATGGTGGTGTCAGTGCCCATGATTCTCGACCGCGACACCGACGCGGTCACCGCCGCCATCACCAGCATCCGGGTGGTGTACGAGAACACGGGCGTGATGCTGGTGTGGGCCGCACTGATTGTGGTGCTCACCGGGCTGGCATTGTGGCCCTGGGGCGCGGGTTTGCTGGTGGTCGGGCCGTGGCTGGGGCACGCCAGCTGGCACGCCTACCGCGATGCCGTTGGCTGGCCTGAACCGGTCGATGCACCAGAGCAACCTGCTACAGTCAGCAACAGACATTGAAAGGACACCTTGGCTACACCCAACTACGGCTACGAAAAGCGCCAAAAAGAGCTTGCGAAGAAGCGCAAGAAAGAAGAAAAGCTCAAATCCAAGGCTGAGCGAAAGACCGACCAGCCTGGTGAGGACGGCGATGTGGACGGCGTGACTGATACACCGGACACGGGCACCGATACTCCTTCCCAAGGATAAGAGCAGCCCCCACGCGTGCAGCGTTGGGGCTTTTTCTTTTTAACGCAGCAACTTCCGCAGCTCAGGCCACACGTTGTCCAGCATGGCCGGATGCGCTTCTGCGCGCGGGTGGATACGGTCGGGCTGGAACATCGCCGTGGCGTTAGGTCCATCGGCCACCCCCTTCAAAAAGAAGGGCACCACCGCTGCCTTGCGTGCCTGCGCCACTTTGGCAAACAGGTCGCCAAACCGTTTGGTGTAGTCGCCGCCATAGTTGGGTGGCACCTGCATACCCACCAGCAGCACCTTGGCCCCGGCTTTCTGGGCGGCTTCGGTCATAAAACGCAGGTTGTCTTCGGTGTTGGCCAGGGGCAGGCCGCGCAGCGCATCGTTGCCACCGAGTTCAATCACCACATGGGTGGGCTGGTGCTGCTTCAGCAGGGCGGGCAAGCGGCTGCGGCCACCCGATGTGGTTTCACCACTCACACTCGCATTCACCACACGTGCCGCGATCTTTT
This sequence comes from Burkholderiaceae bacterium, assembly GCA_017997515.1. The sequence goes on from JAGOEY010000169.1 coordinate 2,164, forward strand.
CCTGCGCCAGCCGTTTTTCGAGCAGCGCCACCCAGCCTTCGCCGCGTTTGAGCCCATATTCGGCGCTCAGCGAGTCACCCAGCACCAGAATGGTGGGAGCCGTCTGGGCCAGAACAGCACCCGTGCCCAGGCCCCCGGATAGCCCCACAAACAGGGCCGCACCCACGCGCAGGATAAAGTGTTGACGATTCACAAATACAAGCCTTCCATGTCCGAACATCAGTCCGAGTTTCAGTCCGAAAAAATGACACAACCCATTATTGCCGTCGAGCACGTCTTCAAATCCGTCACCGACTCGACTGGCACGCTGGACATTCTGCGCGACATTGATTTCCAGTTGGCGCCCAAGGAGACTGCGGCCATCGTGGGAGCCTCCGGCTCGGGCAAAAGTACGCTGCTGTCCATCATTGCCGGGCTCGACACCCCCACCCGTGGCACCGTGCGCCTGGCCGGGCAAGACCTGTTTGCCATCAACGAAGACGAACGCGCCGCACTGCGGGCGCAGAAGGTGGGTTTTGTGTTCCAGAGCTTCCAGCTCATGGGCAGCCTGACCGCGCTGGAGAACGTGATGCTGCCGCTGGAGCTGGTAGACCGCCGCGACGCCCGCAAAGCCGCCACCGAAATGCTGCACCGCGTGGGCCTGGGTGAACGCCTGGGCCACTACCCCAAGGTGCTGTCGGGGGGCGAACAGCAGCGCGTGGCGCTGGCCCGTGCCTTTGTAGTGCAGCCCGCCGTGCTGCTGGCGGACGAGCCCACGGGCAGCCTGGACTTTGCCACCGGTGAAAAGGTCATGGAGCTGATGTTTGACCTGAACCGCGAGCTGGGCACCACCCTGGTGCTGGTCACCCACGACCGCGCCATTGCCGCCCAGTGTGCACACCGCATCACCATTGACGCCGGGCGTGTGGTGGTGTGATGTAGTAACCGGCTAACACCCAGGCCGCGCCGCGGCTGCCAACAATGCCTGCTCCTATTCACAACAACGGAGACAGACACCATGGCAGCGAAAAAAATTCTGATGGTTTGTGGCGACTACTGCGAAGACTACGAAACCATGGTGCCGTTCCAGGCGCTGCTGGCCGTGGGCCACACCGTCCATGCGGTGTGCCCCGACAAAAAGGCGGGCGACACCATCAAAACCGCCATCCACGACTTTGAAGGTGCACAAACCTACAGCGAGAAACCCGGCCACAACTTTGCACTCAACGCCACGTTTGCCGACGTGCAGGTGGCCAGTTACGACGCCTTGGTGATCCCGGGCGGCCGGGGCCCCGAATACCTGCGCACCTACCCCGCCGTGGTGGCCTTGGTGAAGCACTTTTTCGAAACCAACAAACCGGTCGCTGCCGTATGCCACGGCGCACAGCTGCTGGCCGGGGCCGGGGTGCTCAAGGGCCGTACCTGCTCGGCCTATCCCGCATGCCGCATGGAAGTGGAGATCGCTGGAGGCACCTACGCCGACATTGCCATCGATGCCGCCATCACCGACGGCAACCTGGTGTCCGCACCCGCCTGGCCCGCCCACCCCGCGTGGATCGCGCAGTTCCTCGCGCTGCTGGGTACACGTATCACCCATTGACGGTATGGGCTGGGCCTCGGAAGATGCGGGGCCACAGGAGACAAAGCATGTGCCAAGTTTTTATCAGCGCCGACCCCACGCTTTATGAAAGCCGCGCCCGCTCGGTGCGCCTGCACGGCGTGGCCACCAGCATCAAACTGGAAAACCTTTTCTGGCAGGTGCTGGAGGAAATTGCAGAACGCGACGGGCTGGGTGTGCCCCCGCTGTGTGCCCGGCTGTACGACGAACTGGTGGCCGAGCGGGGCGCGGTGGACAATTTTGCCTCCTTCCTGCGGGTGTGCTGCGGCCGTTACCTGGCGCTGCAGCTGTCGGGCGGTATCCCGCAGGACGCGTCCATCTCCATCCGCAGCCTGAACGCCCAGCAGGTGCTGGCCACGGAAAAACACCGCAACCTGCTGTCACGGGCGGCGTAGCCGTTTGGTACCTGTTTTCAAACAAAATTGGCACTTGGCGCTTGATGGATGTGCGTACATAGCTATAAAGAATATAGCAATCGCCAAAATCTGCGTTTACTCCCAGGGCCGTTCGGGCAGGGCGCTCCAGCGCGGATAATCCCCCTATGTCATCCCCCAAAGTGCTTTTCGGCTTCCATGCCGTGGGTGTGCGCCTCAAGACCACACCCCGATCAATCATCGAGATCTACTACGAGCCCACGCGCCGCGATGCGCGTATGCGGCAGTTTCTGGAGCGTGCCAACGAAGCCGGTGTGCGCCTGATCGAGGCCGACGGCATGCGCCTGGCCAAACTCGCGGGCAGCCACGGTCACCAGGGTGTGGCCGCAAGGGTCGAAATTTTGGCGCAGACCAGTTCACTCGACGACCTGCTCGACGGCATCGAAGGCCCACCGCTGCTGCTGGTGCTCGACGGTGTGACCGACCCCCACAACCTCGGTGCCTGCCTGCGGGTGGCCGACGGTGCCGGGGCCCACGCCGTGATTGCGCC